>JAZSAR010000184.1:0-4044 GCA_045601965.1 Clostridia bacterium | reverse complement strand
AAGCAAAACCAGCATTGTGCTTATCGAGTTTTCACTTAAGGATGTTCCCGGAAGTGTAACGGATGTGCTTAAGCTTATAAACGAATTCAATTTCAATATTTCATACATCAGCTCCCAGGAAAACGGGACGGATTTTCAGCTTTTTAAAATGGGCTTGTATGTTGACGACAAGGAAAAGATTGAAACCTTTCTTGATGAAGCAAAAAAGCTTTGCCCTGTACGTGTTATAGACTATAACAGTACGGAGAAAATTTACGATAACAGCATTTTTTATGGAAGCTATGTAAAGGGGCTTGCTGATATGATGAAGCTGTCCGGCAAGGTGGAAAACGAGCTTACCGTTCAGGTTAACCTTGCAATGCAGACCCTGGATGAACAGGGACTTTCACCCTATAGAACCTTTGACAGCATCGGTAAGTTTTCAGAGCTTCTGGCAAAATCCAAGGGCGAGGCTTTCGAGCCGAGAATAACAACTCACAATGCAGGACAGAGGACAAAGATAACCCTTATTGAGCCGCCCTGCGGAAGCAATACGATAATAATTGAAAACTCGGGAAAGCTTCTTTTTATAGACAGCGGATACGCCTGCTACAAGGAAGAAATGCTTAAAGTATTCAAAAAGCTTTATCCTGATTTTGACAACATAGAAAAGAAAATTTTAATTACCCACGCGGATGTGGATCATTGCGGGCTTCTTTCTTTGTTTGATGAGGTTGTTGCAAGTAAGAAGAGTGCCCTTTGCCTCGAAAATGAGTTTATGGGAAAAGACGGCTTCAGAGAAGAAAACCGCCTTCATAAGCCTTATATAAATATCTGTAAAATTTTAACCTCCTATGAGTGCACCAACCCCGAAAAAATCAATGTGCCCTGGGATAACCCGAAGGATTCCGACGAGGCTCTTACCCAGATCGGTTTTTACGATTTCGGAGAGCTTCATTTTGAGGTTTACGAAGGAAAGGGAGGCCATCTTCCCGGGGAAATTGTGCTTATCGACTATAAAAACAACATCGCCTTTACGGGAGATATTTATATAAACATTCACGATCTTACGGCAAAGCAGGCGGAATATAATAAGTATGCTCCGATCCTTATGACATCGGTTGATACGGATGCCGCGCTTTGTGCCGAGGAGCGAAGAGCGGTTTTCCGCCGTCTCGGAGTTGGTAATTGGGAAATTTTCGGTTCCCACGGCTATAAAAAGGAATATAATGTAAATGTATAAGGAAGATTAAAATGGAAAAATGCAAAATAACCGTTGTTAAAATGGCACAGTATGATGACTTAATAGAAAAATATGAAAATCCCATAGAGCACACCTGCGACCTTAATATGGGGGATACATTTATTTCCGTTGACGGAAAAAAGCCCGAAGGTTTTTGTGACAGTGCCTGGGAATCTATGGAGAAGTTTGTTTCGGAACTTTCAAATGGCGGAGGGAACTTTTATGACGGATGGATGAAAAATGAAAAGTCCGCCATGATTTCCTGCAACGACGGATTCAGACCTGTAAGCTTTTATATAGAAGTAATTGAAAATGAATAGAGGCACTTGCGGAAAACTTATAATTGTGCTATACTGAAATAGAAGTAAAAACAACAAAAAATCAAAGGAGGTTCCCGGAAATTGAATCATATACTTAGGGCAAAAATAATGGAATCTCTTTCCGCAGTGCTCCCCATAACATTCATTGTTCTGGCATTAAGCATTTTTGTTGTGCCGCTGGACGTGGGTTCGGTTGTAATGTTTTTCGGCGGAGCGATAATGCTTATCGCGGGAATGGGAATGTTTCAGCTTGGTGCAGAAACTGCAATGACACCCATCGGTGAAGGTATAGGTGTAGGAATATCCAAATCCAAAAACGTTTTTTCCGTTGCTCTTATTAGCCTTGTTATGGGAATTCTCATAACCGTGGCAGAGCCTGATTTGCAGGTTTTATCGGAGCAGGTGCCTGCTATACCGAATATGGTTATTATACTTACGGTAGCCGTAGGTGTGGGAATATTTCTGGCAACTGCGGTTTTGAGAATAATATTCAAGGTAAGTCTTTCAAATCTTCTGGCGGTTTTGTATCTTCTGGTGCTGATACTGTCATTTTTCGTATCGGAAGATTTCAGGGCGGTTGCCTTTGACTCCGGTGGCGTTACCACAGGGCCTATAACTGTTCCCTTCATTATGGCAATGGGTGTCGGTCTTTCGCTGGTAAGAGGTGACAAAGAAGCATCGAGCGACAGCTTCGGTCTTGTTGCCCTGTCAAGTGTGGGCCCGATTTTAGCAGTAATGATTCTGGGATTTTTCTATAGCCCTGATGAAGCACTTGTTGAAGCACCTCACTCATTTGAAATAGAAACGATGAGGGATGTGGCAAAGGCGTTTGCCTTTGAAATTCCAGGCTATATATCGGAGGTTTTCGTTTCACTTCTTCCGATTGTACTTATGTTTATCGTATTTCAGCTTATAAGCAGGCGTTATCACCACAGGGAAAGACTCAGAATTGTTGTCGGTTTCATATATACATATGTGGGGCTTGTATTATTCCTCTGCGGTGTAAACGTAGGCTTTGCTCCTGTAGGTACAATGCTTGGCAGTCAGATGGCATCGGGAGGTGTGGAAAAGTGGCTCCTTATACCCATCGGTGCACTTATCGGTTACTACATCGTAAAGGCGGAGCCTGCGATTCAGGTATTAAACCGTCAGGTTCAGTCGGTAACGGAAGGTGCAATTTCCGCAAAGTCGATGAACAGGGCATTATCAATCGGTGTTTCTGTCAGCGTAGGAATTGCGATGGCAAGAATTATAACCGGTATTCCGATTTTATATATACTTGTTCCCGGTTATGCTATGGCTCTTATAATGTCAAGGTTTGTACCTAAAATATTTGTGGGTATTGCTTTTGACTCCGGTGGTGTTGCTTCGGGTCCTATGACATCGACCTTTCTTTTGCCTTTGTGCATAGGAGCTTGTGAGGCTCTTGGCGGAAACGTGATGACCGATGCTTTCGGTGTTGTGGCATTGGTTGCCTTAACGCCTCTTATTGCAATACAGATAATGGGACTAACCTATAAGTTCAAGCTTACCAAGATTGAAAAGGCTGTTACAGAAGAGGTTGTAATTGATGCTGACAGCGACGAAATTGTTGAAATAGAGGAGGAAGAGGAAAATGAGTGATAAATTATCCTTCCGTGTACTTGGCTTTATTACTACGCCGAAGCGTGCCGAAAAAGCACTCACGCTTTTTGATGAAGAAAAGCTTCCGATACAGTATGTTATAAATGCATCCGGTACGGCGTCCAGCGAAACCCTTGATATACTGGGCCTGGGAAGCCCCGACAGAAGCCTTATAATAAGTGTGCTTACGAAAAATCTTTCGGATAAAATGATAAGAAAGGTGCACAATGAGCTTAAGTTCAATGTGCCGGGAAACGGAATAGGCTTTACGGTGCCGCTTACGGGCGCAAACAATATTATAATTAAAAAATTTGAGGAACTGGATAATAACGAAGAAGAAAATCCGCTTAGAAAGGGTGATACCGTGTCAGAAATTAAACGTGTTATAATTGCCGCCATAGTAAATCAGGGCTATAGCGAAGAAGTGATGAATGCCGCAACAGCAGCAGGAGCAACGGGCGGAACCGTTATTCACGGAAGACAGGCAGGAAACAAGGAAATTTCCGCTCTCTGGGGCGTTGGAATTCACGAGGAAAAGGATGTTGTAATGATAATTGCCGATGCCGAAAGCAAGGTTTCGATTATGCAGGCGATTTGCAGGGACTGCGGAATTAACTCGGAAGCCAAGGGTGTTGTATTATCAATTCCCCTTGAAACGGTTGTGGGACTTAATACTCCTCTCTGATAAAAGAGGTTAAGAGAAAAGAAAAAGCCGATGCATTCGGCGGTACTTATTAGGGAGAAGCCGGTTTTGGCTTGTTATTTTCCGCTGATAGTGCGCAAAAAAACGCAGACATACGCCAGTATGACTGCGTTTTTTAACTTCTCTAAGGCGAAAAATTCCTAACCCAAAACTGCGAATGCACCACAAAATTCTCG
>JAZSAR010000183.1:0-3971 GCA_045601965.1 Clostridia bacterium | reverse complement strand
ATACAGGAGCCGGGACATTCTCTTACGCAGGCACCGCAGCGTCTGCAAAGAGGTTCGCCTGAATACATTTCGTCATACTCAAGCTCAGCATCGGTAAAGATGAATGCAACTCTCTGAAGAGGGCCGAATTCAGGAGTTAATAGCATTTTGCTCCAGCCGATTTCACCAAGTCCGCAGGCAACAGCAACTAAGCGGAACTGGAACTGAAGGTCGGGAGGAACTGATCCTTCTCTTGCAGCTCTTGTAAACTGAACACTTCTGTGGTGAGCTGTTGCTTTTTTACCACGCTCGATGTACTCGATCTGCTCTTCGGGAGAAAGGGAGTTACCCTCGCTTCCGTCCATGTCGGAAACGCATCCTCTTGCACCGGTGTTACGGTAAACAAAAGCCTCATATCCTGCGTCCTCAATTACTCTTCCTACCTGGTAGAGTACGTTGGGAGCAAAGATTTCGTTGATTCCGCCGTAAGCGATGGAGGGGTACTGATAAAACTGTGTACCTTCCTCAATGCCTCGCTGAACACCTCTCGGAATTCTGAAGGCAAAGCCGATTACGCTCTTTGCTTCGGGGAAAAGATAGGAAACATTCATTTCCTTGGGTGCACCCTTAAGTCTTGATATGGGTGCGATGCCGCACTTGTCGGCACCTGCCGCATATGCAGCTTCTTTGATCATTTTTGATGTAAGCATACTTTTTTCCTTTCCTTAAATTTTAATCTTGTGATTCTACCGTTAATATATCAGGGTTTCTTTCTGTCAGAACCTTATTAAGTACATTTTCACAATAGCCGCATTCGCTGCAGTTTTTGTTGCAACTTGCAACCGTTTTTCCAAAATCGTCGGGGAAGGCGGAATTATCTAAAATCTTTCCCTTAAGTGAGGCTGTATGGTCGGGCTCGGTAAGCTCTGTCACAGAACCGTAGTATCTGCCCGTAAGATATGCGTGCATAATCCTCACGGGGAAGGGGTTTTGCCTTGTGGCAAGCTTTATTCCGTCGAAAAGACCGTCATAAAGATGAATATCCTCGGGGCGGACGTAGTTTGAATCCTTGATAAGGGTTAAGAAATTCTTTTCGTCCTTTAAATATTCGTGACAGAGTCCCTCAAAGTTATAGGCATTGTCCATTGCGGAAATTTCCTTTTCGTGGGAAACCAGGTTATCGTGATAGGTTCTTGCGGGGCAATCCGAAAAGCAACCGGAATTTGCAAGCATATAAAGCTTTTTGCCCGCATCATCGCAGTAGGAACGCATTTTCTTTATGGCATCAAAGTTTCTGTTAAATTCTCTCTTTAAATAAAAGCCGTCGAAATACTCCTTTAAGTAGTCTGCCGCCTCGGGTGTGCCGACACCGATGTTGACGGAAGCCCTTACCGATAAATCGGGGAAGTTTTCCTTTATGAATTTAGCAATTAAAAGTGAGCTTGACGTAACGGATGTTATGCTGTAGCATCCGGTTAAATAGTCGATGGTGTTACCAAGCTCAGTAAAAAAGCTTCTGCTCTGTGACTCGGCACCGTAGCAGTTTCCGTTTAAGAGAAGGTTTAAGCTTATGCCTTCGGAGGAAAGCTTTTTCAAGTCCTCTTCCTGCATCTTCTCTGCCCAGAGGGGATTTAAGTCCTCCGACTTTAACTGGTCGTTTCTTCCGTTTTTCATGCTTCGCCAGGAAAAATAAACCTCGCTTATCTTGTCTTTATGGTCACATATGTATGAAATAAATCTCGGATCCTCCGTTATTTTATAGCCTACGATAAAGCTCATGGGGTTCCTCCTTTCATAAAAACAATAAAAACCTATCTTGATTTTATCACAAAACTACTATATAATAAATACAAAAAAACAATATTTTTTATCAAAAAACAAACATTTGGCGGTGATTTTGTGATAATTTCTGATATAAACCCCTTCGTAAGGTTTGCAGGGCGCTTTTTTTACCACCCCACAAAGGAAGAAGTGCTTTCCTACGATTCGAGAATTGTTATGCTTTTATCCGACGAGCTTAAAATGAAGGTGGGAAAGAGCGAGCTTAATCTTAAAAAAGGAGATTTGGTCTACTGGCCACCGGGAACGCCCTATATTTTCATTGCCCCCGAAAGCTTTGAGGTTATAGTTATGGACTTTGACTTTGATAAAAGGGGCGCTTACAAAAATAAAAGCATTCCCACGGTAAAAAAGGAAAAATACGAAAAAGAGAAAGCGATTTTTGAAGCTTTTTCCGATGTTACGGCTTTTAATGAGTCCTTCACTCTGGAAGGTGTGGATTTTATAATAAGTGAAGCAAAGGAGCTGGTTAGAGAAAACAGTGCAAAAACCCTTTATTATAAAGAAAGAACATCGGCGCATCTTAAATTGATTTTAACCGATATGGCAAAAACTCAGGCAACGGGAAGCAAAAAGTCACTGGCGGCAACGGAAAGAATTATAAAATACATAGAAGAAAATTATTCACGGAAAATCAAAAATTCCGAGCTTTCCGAGCTTGTAAACTATCACGAATACCACATAAACCGTCTGATGAAGGCGCACACGGGATATTCCCTTCACGAATATATAATAAGATACAGGATAAGTGCGGCGAAAAAGCTTCTGCTTTCCGGCGGAAAAAGTATTGCGGAAATAGCGGAAGAAACGGGCTTTGACTCGCCTGCGCATTTCTCCTCGGTGTTCCGTGAAAGGACGGGTGAAACCCCCGGAGCATACAAAAAGAAAATGCTTTTATAGCACCGTGATACTATTAAGTTTACAAATTCATATAAAAAAACTACAAAAAGGGGATTGATTTTTGCTTTTTTGTGTTATAAAATCTAATTATAAGAGTTTACTTGCTGCTCTTACTCTTCAATATAAGAAAGGAAGGAATAAAAATGAGAAAAATCTTTTCAATGGCATTGGCATTTATGATGGCAATGACTCTCTTCGGTGCAATGCCTGCTCACGCCGCATTTACGGAAGTAAGAACCGAAACGGCAACCGACATCGGCCCGAGTGCAAGGCTGAGGGACGGAGGATATTATTTCCACGCACCCTACAGCTACATAGGGTTTAAGAGCATTGACTTAACCGGAGCGAAGTCCATCGTGATAAGGGCGTATAACGACTTATCGGGAACTAACGACGGTGAGTGGCTCCAGGTGAGACTTGACAGCCCCAAGGGTGAGTTACTTGGCTATGTAAATATTGACAAGGACTCAGAGGGCGCTACAAAGGAATACCGCGGCGCAATAAAGGAAACAACAGGTGTACACGACCTTTATTTTATGAGCACTATTGCGGCCAAGGGCGGCTACTATCAGCTTAGAATAGACAGCTTTACGCTTTCGGCCGACGAGTACAAAACCGAAAAATATGTGCCTGTTCCCGAAGAAACCATTATAAACAATCACAGCACTAGTTGGGCATTTACCGATGATTTAGGCAGAAAGGTAGCCGACTATGAAGAGGTTGGGCCCGTAAGAGACGATAAGTTCGTGGGGATTTTCTACTGGACATGGCATCATCCCGGATATAAAACTTCCCAGCCCGGCAATAATACGGAATTTGCAAAGCTTCATCCGGAAGCAAAGTATGACTATTATAATGAAGTGTGGCCTACTGCAGCTATGAGCTGGTTCTGGAATGAGCCGCTCTTCGGCTACTACTTAAGCACAGACTACTGGGTAGCAAGAAAGCACGCCGAAATGCTTGCAAATGCAGGTGTTGATGTACTCTTCTTTGATGCCACAAACGGTGCTTCTACCTGGAAGGCTTCAACAGACGTGTTGTTCCAGGCGCTCCGTGATGCAAGAGAAGCAGGTATTAACGCTCCGAAAATCGGATATATGACACCCTTCTCACCCACGGCAGACCACGCAAAAACCAACATTACAAGAGCATATATAAATACATACAGAAACGAAAACTGGTCAGACCTCTGGTTCTACTGGGAAGGAAAGCCTGTTATTATGGCACATCCCGACTCGCTTATCCCCAATGAG
>JAZSAR010000182.1:0-5545 GCA_045601965.1 Clostridia bacterium | reverse complement strand
TAAAGCACTTCGTCCTCTTCGGCATCGATAAACGCACGCTGTTTTTTGGTTATCTTAAATTTCACGTTCACTACAGCGTCTCACTCCCTTCGGTCGTTCGCTTGCTTATGGCTCCGCCCCCGCTGTTCTCGTCGCTCTCCTGCGTTCGCTCCTCGCTCGCTCATGGCTCCGCCATAAAGCACTTCGTCCTCTTCGGCATCGATAAACGCACGCTGTTTTTTGGTTATCTTAAATTTCACGTTCACTACAGCGTCTCACTCCCTTCAATTGCTTGCAGCTCCTTTTTTACGCCTTATTTTCCGATAAAGCCTCTATTCTTGCCGATACAATTGCCTTCTGTCCTAAAGACTGCTCAATAATATTGGCATACTTGCGCTTTATTTTAACCTTTTTACCTCTAGGAACAACCATAGCGGTTCCGTTCAGGATAACAACAACGTCATCCTTGTATTTACCGTCATCCTTGTGAAGCATAATTTCAACTTCTTCATTTAAATAGTCCTTGCTTGTCTTTGTTTCAATTGTAGTTTCTTTCTTTGTAGCCATAATAAATATCTCCTTTTCACCTTTGCGTGTGAGCAAAGGCTCACACGCAGTATTTCATATTTTAGTTATTGTTATCATTAAATGTAGATGCTGTTTCTACTCTTACCATATAAGGCTCAACCAAAATTTCCGCTGTATGATAAGCCTTCCAGCCGATAGTTGAACGCTGATTCAAGGGATCTCCTGTTCCGGCAGAGCCAAGGGCCTTGACGATGGTGGTAAGTCCTCCATTTTCAACGTCGGTTATGCCGTAGGCGTCTTTACCGAATATAAGGGTTGCATATATGCTTAAATCCCCTTCCTTCCAGATTTTTGCCTCAGTGGATTCAATAACCTTAACCCCTGCGATTTCACCAATTTCACCATGATAAATCTTCTTTACATTAGCGCTTGTATACTTCTGTGCATCAATCCAATCTGGATCAGACATAAGGTCGTATGCCACGGAAGGATGCATAATTGCAATGTAATAGCCATCAATTTTAGGTGTATTATTCATCTTAAGGGTTCGTACCGCACGCTTCAATACATCAACGGTCATCCTATTTTCAGCTGTAAGCTCACTTCTTGCTTCAACGCTGCCGTCTGCATACTGAACATTTGTTCCGCATACAAGAATGTCTCTTTCCACAGTATCAATGGTCTGTGCCGCCTGATCGGAAATAAGTCCGAGAGTTTCTGTTATAACAGGATCAATACCCGTTACATTAAGATTGTCGGAAATAGTAACATATCCGCCATACTGACGAACCGTTGCAGTAACGGTAGAAACATCCAGATTCTGACCGTCAGGAGTTACGCCTTCCACTAAAGGAGTAGTTGCCTTTCCGAGAGGTGCAAACTTTCTGAATTCAATGTTTGTGCCTCCGTTTGCGGGAATATTTCTCTTCTGTCCGAACTGACCGTGAATAAGATTAGGTGTTGCAAGGTGGATAAGTGTTCTGTCATAGAAAGTCTTATCCTCCATTTTCATATTGGCGTTATCGCCTGTCATTGTATTTGTGTTAAGATTAAATGCTTTTAATGTTGCTTCTGTACTCATTATAAATTCCTCCTGTAAATTAATTTTTATTTAAGTATTTTTTACGCCCCGAATGAGATTTTTTCTCCACGGCGCACTCTTTCAAGGATTTCATCAATTTCCTCTCCTGTCAAATCCTCAACGCTTTTCTTTGTTTTAACGGATGCGGAATTTTCACTTCCCGTTTCCCTTACACGTCCGTTTCCGGAGCGTATATTGGCAACAGCCGCTTTTACCGCCGCATCCGTCTCGCCCTTCGAAAGCTCATCAAAGTGCAATCCTCTGTATAAAGATGCCATGGGAAGCCCTGATTTCAATCCCGTTCTGAACTCAGGATTTTTAAGCTCCGCCCTTAAATCAAAGCCGGGATATCTGTCAGACATTTCAGTGGCCTCTTCATTCCATCTGTCATACTGATTCTTTACAAACTCTTTTTCCCTTTCTTTGTTTTCATCCTTTTCTTCCATTTCATAAATCAACCTTCTCACCAAAGAAAGGGTATCTTTTTCATTAAAGCGCTCCATCAAAGGCATAAGCGCTTCTTTAAGAACCATAAGCTCCTCTTCTGTTCTTTTCATCTCCTTGAATCTCCTTCCGAATTCTCTGTTAAATCTGTCCTGAAACTGTTCCTTATATTCTCCTTTTATAAGCCTCGAAAAAGCAATATCCCGCTCTTCTTTGCTCATATCCCCGACTGTAGCCGGTGCTTCGCTCTTTTTGCCGAGCTCATTTTCTTTATAATTTTCCATGAAAAATTCCTCCTTTTTAAGATTTTATATTCCTACCTTTTAGTCTCCCAAAAGCGTATAAAACGGACCGGATGCCCGATTCATCCTTAATATGATTTCAAATTATAAAATCAACGGCATCACCCCTTTCAAGTAAAATTATTATCCTACCTTTTTCTGATAGCGCTTTAATATAGCCCTGATATATTCTGCTTTAGGCTTGGCACTGCCTTTTAAGAAAAGCTCCCAGTTTTCAACATTTGAAAGTGTAATAACTCCGTCATCAAACATTTTTGCAACCACTTCATCTTTGGATACCTTTGTAAGCTCATCAAAGGGAAAATATCTTCCGGGGCAAGCTGTCGGTGTAAGATCAGAATGTCTTATCACTTTAAGCTTATTCCCATAACTCTCCTGCAGATAGGCAATCAACTTCTGTCCGGCACTTTTCTGTTCTTTTCCCATTTTTTCATTTTCAAAGTTTCCTTCAAAGCATATACCTATGCTGTCGGAATTGTGACCTTCTGCATGGGCACCCACCTTTTCAACCGGGCGTCCTCTGTATATGCTTCCATCACGCCTTACATAGAAGTGATATCCAATTCCGCTCCAGCCATTTTTTATATGCCCGTTATGTATTGATAATACGTCACCTTCTCCGGCTCGGTGATGAAGAACAATTCTTCTTGTCAGAGGACGAGTCAGCATGCCTCCCGTAAAATTAAAATTTGTATCATAAATTTTCATTTTCTTCACTTCCTTCATTCATTTTCATATTTGCAATTTCCAGTCCCCTCGTCATAAACGAAGGCACGTCTACGCCCATAACCACCAGATTTTCTAATACAGATCGTATTTCATTAATTATAAAGGTTGCCAGCGTAAACCATCCGAAAACTTCAGTAAAAGCCAGGTCAATGCCGATAAGCTTCCCCATTTCAGTAAAACATACGGCGATAAAAAAGCCTATCGCAATGCATACCCAATAACCTACTTTCTTCACAATTCCCTGCCAGCCTTTCATGGAATTTTCCGTCTTCGTAAGCCTCGCCTTGAGTATTCCCGAAATATAGTCCACCACGTTAAGCAATAAAAAGGCGCAAAATAAATACCAGAACTCTCCAAATATTCCCGAAAGCAGTGCCACTAAGGCTCCGCCTATCAAATTAACCTTATGTAATATCTTCTCCATAACATCACCTCTCATCTTTTTTCACTCGCCCCATCACTCATCTGCTTCCGCCTCCTTCAACTTCTCCTGATACTCTTCTTCGGTAATTTCGGTATAATTATCCACCGATACACCTTCGCCCAAATCAATAGTCTTACCGTAATTCTCGCCATCGGTAAGCCACTTTCCTTCATCTGCTCTGATTGTTATCTTCATATATTAACCTCCTTATACATAACTGAATGTCCAATTTGACTTTGAATATCTTAAATTATAGTATTCACTACCTTCGGGATATGTTGATTCATCATCAATATCAATTCCGAAAGCATTATCCACCGCCTCTTTTGAAAACGTAACCGTAAGCCCGCTGGTTGTAGCAGATAAAGCGTTTATAATACTTTCAATGCTTGCTTTGCTAAGAAGTTTACAAGGGGTAAATACTAAACTTATCTGAATGCTTCCGCTTACAGTTATATTTTCCAACGCTGTGCACCCCGTAAAAGCACTTGCAATTGTTCCAGATTCAGGAAAGGTAATACCTCTGATAGTTTTAAGATATTTAGCATTATAAAATATATAATTTATACTACTAACATCCGATAAATCCAACGGCACTTTTGTGTCTGTTATTGTACTTGTCTGATACATTGCGGCTGCACTTGTCCCGGCAGCGGGCTTTATTGTTTTATGCGGATTGTAGTTTTTATCGCTCCAAAAAGCTCCATAAAAAGCATAAGCCCACGAAGCAGTTGTGTAATATTCTTCCCAGAACTCACTTCGCTCCGCCGTCTTACCTTCTTCAAAGCCCAGCGAATATCCTTCCTGACGCCCTTCATCTTTACCCTGTGCATTTCCCTCATCATAGCCATTCAGATAAACCGTTCCGATTCTGTTTGCCATATCGTCAAGATTAAGCTTTCCTGTTATTCCTCCATAACCTCTTATCGCATCTGCAATAGCTGTCATTTTTTCATTAACGCTCATCACCAGGCACCCCCTAAGATAGCTTCATCCACATAGCCCTTTATCTCCGCCTTGTCTTCCTCTGTCCAGTAATCAACACCTTTTTTGGGGACATCCCCCTTGTCGCCCTTATCGCCCTTTGCTCCGGTGTCGCCCGTGTCGCCTTTTTCTCCCTTAAGCGATGCTATCCACTCTTCCTCAGAGCCGGAAAATCCGTACTTCATCGCAATGCCGTATGCCGATAAATACATACCGGAAATAAGAGGTGCACCGTCAGAGTGTGTCCTCTGATACCACTTGGCATAGGTGTCAAGATAGGTGTTGTACAGTGCCACATCGTTGTTGAATGCTGCATATTCCTTGTTGGAAAAGTCAATCATCGCCTGAAGATATGTAAGGTATATCTTGTCGTTTGCAGAATCCAATGTCAGAGTTTTTTCCGCATTCACTTCATTGTATGGATAAAACGACGGCACATCATCCGGTGCCACATTAAATATCTCCGTGTATATGTAGCTTTCCACCTCGTTAACCCACTGTGCCTTGATATTCTCCGAATATGAATTCGGATTAAGCTCATCTGCCAATTTTATAATCTCTTCAAGTGTTTTATTCATATGTTCTCCTTTCTCATTTAGTATTCACTTCCGAAGTATCGCTCCCGGCTTATGCCGTATAAGGTATATCCCCCTTTAGCCATAATCTTCAGCTGATAAAATCCGCATCGTCTTACAGTCAAGGGTATGTTATAGTTCCGCCTCATTGACGGCGAAATCTTCATAACCTCTTTGTAACCTTCCCCATCATAGCTTATAAGAAAAGAAACTTCCGCTCCGGTTTCCACCTTAAGGCTCACATGAATCCTTGATACGCCCTTCTTTTTAAGATGTCCGTCGTATATGGGTGCAAACTCCAAAACGCTGTCAATGTCCTCTTCTGCTGCTCCTTCTTCCTTTACGGAATCAAGAAGGTATATACCTTTTTGGGTAAGGGCATATAAATCTCTTCCGATATCCGTAAATCCCACAGTATTAAGTGCATCTTCCCTCGTCCAGCCTCTTACTCTGGTATCATATACATACACCGCCCTGCCCCCCGAAGCCTCCCCAAGGC
>JAZSAR010000181.1:0-2708 GCA_045601965.1 Clostridia bacterium | reverse complement strand
TTTCAATTTTTGTTTTCATTTCGTTCATCGGCATTTTAATAATCCTCCTTATTATTTATGTACTAATGTACCAATTTCTTCTTCCATTATTGCTCTTCTGATGTTTTCGGGATCTGCTAAACCAAACACTCTTATAGGCATAGCGTTATCCATGCAAAGTGTTGTTGCAGTTGAATCCATTACGCCAAGACCGCGATCTAAAACCTCCATATAGGTAAGGTCTGTAAACTTCTTGGCATCGGGATTCTTTTCAGGATCGGAATCGTAAACTGCATCAACTTTCTTTGCAAGAAGAATAATATCTGCATCAATTTCAACTGCACGAAGTGCCGCTGCAGTATCCGTTGAGAAGAAGGGGTTACCTGTTCCACATCCGAAGATAACAACTCTTCCCTTCTCTAAGTGTCTTACAGCTCTTCCTCTTATATAGCTTTCCGCAATTTTGTTCATTTCAATCGCAGTCTGCACTCTTGTGGGAATTCCGTGTCTTTCAAAGGAATCCTGAAGGGCAAGGGCATTAATAACAGTTGCAAGCATTCCCATATGGTCTGCTCTTGTTCTGTCCATCTTTTCGCCGCTTCTTCCTCTCCAGAAGTTACCGCCGCCTACAACGATTGCAATTTCAACGCCTTTTTTAACGCAATCGGCAATGACATTTCCGATTTCGCCAACGATTTCCTCGTTTATTCCTGTACCCTTTGAGCCTGCAAGCGCTTCACCGCTTATCTTAAGTAAAACTCTTTTATACATCAAAGACAGTCCTTTCATATAAATTTATGCAAAATAACGCTTAATTAAACAAATTCGACGTAAAGTGCGAAAATCCTTTATATTAATGTAAGAAAAAATACACCGAAGAAAAGTTCTTCGGTGCATTTTCCTTATTAGTCCATTAATCCCGCAAGATACTTTGCGGTTTCTGCTTCAAACTTCAAAAACATTTCGGAAAGATGGGGAGGCATTTTAGAAAAGCCCGTTGCGCCCGACTCTAAAGATAAAACGCCTTTATAACCGATTTCCTTAAGTGCATCCATAAATTCGTACCACACACACGAACAAAGGAATGGCACCTGATGGGTGTCGTCCCACGCACCGCGGTTGTCGTGAACGTGAAGGCAGAAAAGCTTTTCATTTGCCACCTTCACAGCCTCGGGAAGATTAAGCTTCATTGATAAAACGTGTCCCGTATCAAGGCAGATTCCCACATTAGGCATATTAATTTCATCAACAAGCTTTCTTAAGTTTTCCGTTCTCGCAAGGGAGATATTCCTGAAAGGCAGGTTTTCTATTGCTATATTTACTCCGCGCTCCTTGGCATAAAGCCCCACTTCGGTAAATACCTTTACGTTCATGCTAAAGGCAAAAGCTTCATCCGTTTCCGTGCCACAGCCTTCGGGCATTACGGGGTGATATACAACGCTATCTGCTCCGAGTAAGCTTGCCCCGTCTATGCACTTTTTCATATGCATAACATTTTTCGGGCGGTCTTCGGTTACTTCGTCGTGTACGGGCCAGGGTCCGTGTACCTGATTTATATGTATTCCCGCTTTTTCCGCAAGGCGCCTTTCTTCCGTAAGAAATTCCTTAAATTTTTCATCGGAGGCTTCGGCGATTAAAAAGCTTTTATAATATGCAAGTTGCTGAAAGTCGGATGCCCCATAACCTAAAACCTTCATTTTCTCATAGTCGGTGTGCCGTCTTTTTCCGTCTTCCCTTTCTTTTTCAAGAAATTCGCTGTTTGTTTTTCCGATTATCATGAATTTTCCTCCTTTTGTCACTTACTCCCCATCAAAATATATTCCAAATTAAATCAAAAATACGATAACCAAGATGTCCGTACAAGCATCTTTTGTAATTATGATAATATGCATCTGACCATTCTTGCTTGTCGTAATCATAAGTCAAGCTGATAAACACTGAATGATACTCATCCGGTCTTTGATATGCTATCGTAAGCAAATTCTGACTTTTTCTAATCCAGTTAAATGAATATTCTTCGCATATTTTTTTAATGACATCATACTCATTTTCACTCAATTGTTCGGTAGTTGATTTGTCTATATAGTTGACATAATAAAAATTATCAGGTGAGTCATAATAAATGAATCTATCATCTGACGTTTCATAAATATCCCCTTCCGTTAACTTCATTTTAGCATAAGTGATGCCTTAATACAAGTATTTTCACATAAAAACACCCCGAAGCTTTTGCTTCGGGGTGTTAAATAGATTAACCGAAAATTGTCTTTCCTGCACTCTCAAGGTCGTTACAAGCTTCAACAACGCGTGCTGCCATGCCCTCTTCGCCCTTCTTTAAGTAAGCTCTAGGGTCATACATCTTCTTGTTACCAACTTCGCCTTCAATCTTAAGCATACCGTCATAGTTTTTGAACATATGGTCAACTACAGGCTTGGAGAAAGCATACTGTGTATCTGTGTCGATGTTCATCTTGATTACGCCATAGCCGAGTGTTTCCTTGATTTCTTCCTTGGAAGAACCGGATCCGCCGTGGAATACCAAGAAGAAGCCCTTGTCAGCGCCGTATTTAGCCTTTAATGCATCCTGTCCGTTTTTAAGGATGGAGGGATTAAGCTTTACGTTACCGGGCTTATATACGCCGTGAACGTTACCGAAGGTTGCTGCAACGGTGTATGTTCCCTTAATGTCCTTAAGTGCATCATAAACCTTTAACATATCTTCGGGAGTT
>JAZSAR010000180.1:0-3002 GCA_045601965.1 Clostridia bacterium | reverse complement strand
GTCCCTGGGGTTAACCGTTCCGAGGGAAACACGGCTTACAATTCTTTCAATGTCGTTTACCGATGCCATTAAATCGCGAAGGTTGGTTCTTACCTGAAGCTTTTCTGATGCTTCACCAACGGCATCAAGTCTGTTTTTAATTTTCACCGTATCAATTAAAGGTCTTAAAATCCAGCTTTTTACTGTCCTTCGTCCCATTGTGGTGCAGGTTTTATCAAGGATGCTCAAAAGTGTACCTCGCTTTGTCTTGTCCTGCATATTTTCAACTAATTCCAGATTTTTCTGAGCCACACTTCCCACTTCCATATAGCGGTTGGTGGTGAAAAATTCGATTTCCTTCATATGGGAAAGCTCAACCTTCTGGGTTTCCATGATGTAGGATAAAAGTGCAGAAAGAGCGCCCGAAAGCTCCTTTTTATCCTTAAGCTTGTCCCCTTCTTTGCCGAACTGCCCACCGATTATTGCAAGAGCGTTGTCGTAGTCGAAATAGCTTTCATCGCAGGAGAAGCAAAGTGCCTTCGTCTTATCGTTTATGTAGGAAACAAGCCCTGAATCGGAAACTGCACCCTGCCCCAGCAATATTTCAACGGGCGAAAAACGGTCAAGCTCGCTTATAAGTTCAGAATTATATTCATCCTTTATAAATTCCGTAACCAAAACCTCACCTGTTGATACATCGGCAATGGCAAGAGCTGTTACCTCCTCCGACTTATTTATGGCGCACATATAGTTTGTGGGACGGGAGTCTAAAACCGCTTCATCAGTTATGGTTCCCGGTGTTACCACCCTTATTACATCTCGCTTAACAAGCCCCTTTGCCTCCTTCGGATCTTCAACCTGCTCGCAGATGGCAACCTTGAAGCCCTTTGAAACAAGACGGGAAATATAGTTATCTGCCGCATGAAAGGGCACACCGCACATGGGTGCACGCTCACTAAGGCCGCAGTCCTTTCCTGTTAAAACCAGGTCAAGTGCCGCGGATGCGGTTTTCGCATCGTCAAAAAACATTTCATAAAAGTCTCCCACACGGTACATAAGTATCGCATCGGGATATTCGTCCTTTGTAGCAAGATACTGCCTCATCATGGCAGATAATTTGCTTCTGTCCTCGATCATTTAATCAAGCCTTTCTTATATCATATCACCTGAAAGCGTCCAGGTGTTGACATCCGTAATTTTCACTTTAACTATTTCTCCGGTCAAATCCTTATCAGAAGCGAAATGCACTAATTTTCCGCCTTCCGACCTTCCGCACTGACGCAGCTTGTCCGTTTTGCTTTCGCCTTCCACCAAAACAGACTGAACAGAACCAATCATAGCCTTATTCTTTTCAAGAGAAATATCGTTCTGAAGCTTTAACATCTTATCAAAATTAATGTGTTTTTCTTCCTCTGTCAGGCAATCCTCCATAACTGCAGCAGGCGTGCCTTTTCGCTTTGAGTATATAAATGAGAAAATGCTGTCATAGCGCACAGCTTTCAAAAGCTCCATAGTCTTATAAAAATCTTCGTTGGTTTCACCCGGGAAGCCAACGATTATGTCCGTTGTAAGGGTAACATCGGGAATTTTCCGCTTAACCTCGTCAATTATTCCCATATACTTTTCAACCGTATAGCGACGGTTCATAATCTTTAGTATACGGTCGCTTCCCGACTGTACGGGAAGATGAAGCTGATTACACACGTTTTTACGCTCTGCCATAACATCGATAAGCTCACTTCCAATATCCTTGGGGTGAGATGACATAAAGCGGATTCGCTCAATTCCGTCAATTTCGCTGACCTTCGCTACAAGCTCGGCAAAGCTTAAGCCGCCGCTGTAGGAGTTTACATTCTGTCCCAGAAGCATAATTTCCTTTATGCCGGAGGACGCAATTGACTTTGCTTCATCCAATACATCCTTATACTCACGGCTTCGCTCCCTTCCCCTTACATATGGGACAACGCAGTAGCTGCAAAAGTTGTTGCAGCCGTACATAACGGAAAGGTACGCCTTTACATTGCTCTGTCTTTTAATCGGGATTCCTTCCGTAACCTCGCCGTCAATATCTCTTATATCGCGTATCTGGGCTCTGTCTTCTATTGCCTTATATAAAATTTCGGGAAGGGCATATAAGCTGTGGGTTCCGAATACCATATCAACATATTTGTAATAGCGACGGAAGCGCTCGTCCATCCCCTTTTGCTGTGTCATACAACCGCACACGCCTATTATAAGGTCGGGATTTTTTTCCTTATAGGGCTTTAATGCGCCGATTCTTCCGAAAAGCTTTTTCTCCGCATTTTCTCTTACCGCGCAGGTGTTATATAAAATAAGGTCGGCATCATCAGGACAATCTGTTTCGGTGTAGCCCATTTCTCCAAGCATCCCGTGAAGCTTTTCAGAGTCGCTCTCGTTTTGCTGACAGCCAAGTGTTATTAAAAGATATTTCTTTCCTTCACCGATTATATTTTTAACCTTTTCGGCAAAGTCCTTCTGTCTTAAAATTTCTTTTTCATCAGTCTTCACTGTCATCGTCCTTCGTCCTTTCAGGGGTACTTCTCTTATATCTCATTCGCTTTATCTTATCTTCGGGAATGTATATATTTATAAGACTCTCCCATTCTTCTTCGTTCATGCATCTTTTGGGGATTATAAACTGGCTGTTGGGCACTCTCATAATCCAGAGATTTTTGGTTTCTTTTACATATTTGACATATTTCCACTCAAGGTCTCCCTTTAATTTTCCCATGGCGATTTTCATACCGTCTTCCATAAAGGTGTAACTGCAATTAGTTGATGCAAGCCCCGATTTTTTAAATGCGGTATTTACGCTTGCATTGGATGTAATAAGGAGAAGCGCCAGTATGCCAACACACCACCAGAGCGGTGTAACGGCACCTTCAAGCCCACTTTTATTCATAGCAATAATAATTAAAATAACCGCCACGCCTATAAAAAATGCCAGAGTCATTTTTATAGGCTTTGCCACGGTGGAATCCGCATATTCAGTAAACTCTTTA
>JAZSAR010000179.1:0-3304 GCA_045601965.1 Clostridia bacterium | reverse complement strand
ATGTATGATTTTTTAATATGGCTGCAGGGCTTTGAAAATCCCTTTATTACAGGATTTTTCAGCCTTGTGTCAGACATAATTGCACCGTTGCCCCTTTCAGTAATTGCAATTTTAATTTACTGGTGCATAAGTAAGAAAAAGGGAATAGGGCTTGCACTTTCGGTTATTTCGGCAGTTACGGTAAACACAGCACTTAAACTTATATTCCGTGTGCCAAGGCCGTTTCTGGTAGATGAGAAAATAATGAAAATGGATGATACGGAGGGGTTTTCTTTCCCTTCCGGTCATTCCCAGCAGGCGGGAACACTCGGAAGATTTGTTTTCGGTGCAGTAAGGAAAAAAGGCCTTGGAATTTTTTTGTGGGCACTTATTATTATTGCCGTGACAGCAAGCAGAATGTATCTTGGAATGCATACGCCTCTTGATGTTTTAGTGGGGGCGATGCTTGGTATTCTGATAACCGAAGCAGTACTTATTTATGTTTCCTATACTGAAAAAATGAAAAAGCCTTATCTGCTTCATCTTGTAACGGCAGTAAGTGCAGTTGCAATGATTTTTTCGGGCTTTGAAAAAGACCTTGTTACAATGACGGCACTTTCATTCGGGGCGGTTACAGGTTATATGGCAGACGAAAAATATATAGGTTACAGCGTTCCTGAAAAGGCCTTGAATAAAATAAAGGCAGGCGTTATCGGGCTTTTAACGGTCGGGCTTGTCAAGGGAATATTTGAGATTATTCCCGATGGCGGAGCTCTTTTAAGATTTATTGACTACGGATTATTCGGGTTTGCCATAACTGCGGCAGCACCTTATCTGATAAAGAAATTAATTAAAGAAGGAGAATAAAAATGGACGTTAAAAAACATTATGCCGAATCGAGAAAAAGAGCGGAAGAAATGCTCGCTAAAATGAATCTTACAGAAAAAATCGGTCAGCTTTCTCAGTTCGGCACCTCTATTTATACAAACGACGAGCAGGTGTTTGAAGATCACTTTGCAGAAGGCAAGGTTGGTTCCTACCTTACAATAAAAGGTGCAGAGAAGACCAACAGAATTCAGGAGCTCCTTTTATCCATCACAAGACTTAAAATTCCGGCACTTTTTGCAGAGGATGTAATTCACGGCTACAGAACTACAGCGCCCATTCCCCTTGCTCAGGCGGCTACCTGGGAGCCCGAGCTTACCAAAAAGAGCTGTGAGGTTGCGGCAAAGGAATGCTACGCCGCAGGTATCAAGTGGACATTTTCTCCAATGGTAGATATAGCCCGCGATCCCAGATGGGGAAGAATAGCAGAGGGCTACGGAGAGGATACATATCTTTGCTCGGACTTCGCACGTGCGGCAGTTGCCGGCTATCAGGGCGATTACATAGGTCAGAAGGATCACGTTCTTGCCTGCATGAAGCACTATGTTGCCTACGGTGCATGCGTCGGCGGACGTGACTATGACAGTGTTGATATGTCTATGCAGACACTTTTTGATGTATATCTTCCTTCATTTAAGGCAGGTATTGATGCAGGTGCGGCAACTGTTATGGCGGCATTTAACGACGTAAACGGCGTTCCCTGCTCAGGTAATAAATATCTCCTTCGTGATGTACTCCGTAAAAAGCTTGGCTTCTCAGGCTTTGTTGTAAGCGATGCAAACTCCGTAATGGAATTGATTCCTCACGGTTATGCAAAGGACGGTAAGGATGCGGCGCGTCTTGCCTTCGGCGGCGGTGTTGATATGCTTATGGCGGGAGACCTTTACAACGACAATATTCCCGCGTTAATTAACGAGGGTAAAATCGACCCTGCACTTGTGGATGAATCCGTGCTTACAATTCTTACACTTAAATATATGCTCGGTCTTTTCGAGGAGCCCTATGTTGAGCCTGACGGAGAAGGATGCTTCTTTGCGCCAGAACATCTGGAAGCGGCAAGAGAATGCGCTAAAAATTGCATTGTTCTCCTGGAAAACAACGGCGTGCTACCTCTTGAAAGTGGCAAGAAGATTGCCCTTGTCGGTCCTCTTGCATCTGACAACTTAGCAGTGCTTGGAACATGGACCTGCCTTTATGACAAGGATAGAACAGTTACAATTGAAAAGGGACTTAAAGAGCTTTACGAAGGAAGCATCACCGTATCGAAGGGATGCGGTTACGGCGACGAAGAAGACGAAGGCGACTGGAAGAAGGAAATAAAGAGCGCTGTGGCAAAGGCGAAAAAGAGCGATATCGTTATTGCCTGCGTAGGTGAAAACCGCGATATGTCAGGCGAAGCAAGAAGCCGTTCTTCAATCGAAATTCCCGGCCATCAGAAGGAATTAATTGAAGAACTTCTTGCAACAGGAAAGCCCGTTGTGCTCTTGGTCGGTGCAGGAAGACCTCTTATCCTTTCCGAATATAAAGACAGAGCCGCTGCAATTGTTTATATGTGGCATTTAGGAACAGAAACAGGTCACGCTGTTGCCGATGTACTTACAGGCGCACACAATCCTTCGGGACATCTTCCCGTAAGCTTCCCCAGAAGCACAGGACAGATTCCCGTATACTATAACTACCTTGCGACAGGTAAGCCTGCGTATAATAAGCGTCGCTTTGAAGCAAAGTATCAGGACGTTGAAATCGGTGCGCTTTATCCCTTCGGCTATGGTAAGAGCTATACAGAGTTTGCTTATTCCAATTTAAGACTCTCATCCGATAAGATGGATAAGAAGGGACAGATTGAAGTAAGCGTTGATGTTGAAAATGTGGGCGAATATGGCGGTGCCGATGTTGTTCAGCTTTATATAAGAGACTTAATCGGAAGCAGAGTAAGACCTGTCAAGGAGCTTAAGGGCTATAAGAAGCTTTACCTTGAAAAGGGCGAAAAGCAAACTGTTACAATTAAGCTTAAGGCAAAGGATCTTGCATTTACAAATGATGAAATGAAAAAGGTAGTGGAAGAAGGCGAATTTCTGGTGTTTGTTGCACACGACTCATCGGACAGTGAGCTTTCTGCAACATTTTTCGTTGAATAAAATCAAAAGGAGGGATTTTGATGTTTTCCGAAACCTTCAGAGGCGGCATACATCCCAATGACCACAAGGAGCAGACAAAAAATGTGGCGGTTAAGAAAATAAAGCCCGGTGAAATACTTACATATGTTTTAAGCCAGGGCGGAAGAGGATGCACGCCTTTGGTACAAAAGGGAGACAGGGTGTTAAAGGGGCAGATGATTGCAGACAGTAAAGAGTTTGTTTCAGCACCCATTCACGCCAGTGTATCGGGCACGGTTGAAAAAATCGAAAAGGTAATCACCCAGAAGGGCGATATGGCGGAT
>JAZSAR010000178.1:0-2428 GCA_045601965.1 Clostridia bacterium | reverse complement strand
CTTGCCACATTTTTTATAATTGCTACGGAGCAGTCAAGGTTGTCAAGCTTAAGAAGCTCGAAAAGTCTCATTCCCCTGCCCGAAGTAATATGGTCAATTACAAGACCGTTGTTTATGGAATCTATATTCATTTTCCCGCCTCCTCAAGAAGCATTAAGATAAGTGCCATTCTTATATACTTTGCATAAAGTACCTGCTTGAAATAGCACGCTCTCGGATCGTTATCAATTGCAACCGCAATTTCGTTTACTCTCGGAAGAGGATGAAGTATACATAAATCCTTCTTTGCATTTTTAAGCTTTTCGGGCACTAAAATATAGCTGTCCTTAAGTCTCAAATAGTCTTCCTCGTTGAAGAATCTTTCCTTCTGTACTCTTGTCATATATAATATGTCAAGTTCTGGCATTACCTCTTCAAGATTTGTTGTCTGCACATATTCGATACCCTTTTTCTGAAGTACATCCTTTTTAACATAGCTCGGAAGCTTAAGCTCCTCGGGTGATATAAGGACAATTTTTATTCCCTCGTATCTTGAAAGCGCATTAATTAAAGAATGCACCGTTCTTCCGAATTTAAGGTCTCCGCAGAAGCCAACTGTAAGATTATTGAGTCTTCCTTTTTCCTTGCTTATTGTAAGAAGGTCTGCAAGCGTCTGCGTCGGATGGTTGTGACCGCCGTCTCCCGCATTTATGACGGGAATTGATGCGTTGTTTGCCGCAACAAGCGGTGCACCCTCTTTAGGATGGCGCATTGCAATAATGTCCGCATAACAGCTTATAACCTTTGCCGTATCGGCAACACTTTCACCCTTGGATGCCGATGAGCTCTGTGCCTCGGAAAAGCCGAGTACATTTCCGCCAAGCTCCATCATTGCCGCTTCAAAGCTTAATCTCGTTCTTGTAGAGGGCTCAAAAAACAGCGTGGCAAGCTTTTTGCCCTTGCACTTTTCGGAATATTTTGAAGGATTTTCTATAATGTCTTCTGCCGTAGCAATAAGTGAATCAATTTCCTCTGTCGTCAAATCCAGTATGTCGATAAGACTTCTCAATTAAGTGCGCCTCCTTTTTATTTTATATCGCTTTAATTATTTCTTTTCAATCCAGCTTTCGTCAGAGGGATTGTCTCTGAATGCGATAAGCTTCTTGATATCTTCTTCCCTGATATAGTTTTCTTCTGCGGCAACGTGTGCGATTACGTCAAAGTTTGTCAAGCTTACGTTCTTAACATTTGCTTCTTCAAGGCGAGCCAGGCCCTTTTTCATACCGTAGGTGAAAATACTTACGATACCGAGTACCTCTGCACCTGCTTCACGAAGTACGTTTACAACTTCGATAACGCTTCCGCCTGTTGAAATAAGGTCTTCAACAACTACAACCTTCTGTCCTGCCACAAGCTTACCTTCTATCTGGTTCTGTCTTCCGTGGTCCTTTGCACCGGAACGTACATAGCCCATGGGAAGTCCCATAAGGTGAGCGGTGATTGCCGCATGAGCAATACCTGCTGTGGATGTACCCATAAGTACCTCAACGTCGGGATAGTTTTCCTTTATAAGCTTCGCAAGGCCTTCTTCAACATCGCATCTTACCTTGGGAGCTGTAAGAGTTAAACGGTTGTCACAGTATACGGGGCTCTTAATTCCGCTCGCCCATGTAAAGGGCTCTTCGGGGCGGAAGAAAACCGCCTTTATTGAAAGCAAATCTTTTGCAATTAATTTTTCCATTATTTATACTTCCTTTCTCAATCTACAAATTCAGCAATACATCTTTCGTATGCCGCAACGGGATCTTCTGCCGCTGTTATGGGACGGCCTACAACGATATAGTCGCTTCCGATTTTCTTTGCCTCGGCGGGTGTCATAACTCTCTTCTGATCGCCCACATCACCGTCAGCAAAGCGGACACCGGGAGTTACTGTTAAAAATTCCTTACCGCAGGTTGCATGAACCTTTTCTGCCTCTAAGGGTGAGCATACAACACCGTCAAGTCCTGCTTTTTTGGCATTGCCTGCATAGTGCATTACAACCTTGTCGATGGGTTCTTTTATAAGAAGGTCATTTTCCATTCTTTCCTGGTCGGTTGATGTAAGCTGAGTTACAGCAATAAGCAAAGGTCTTGTTCCGTCGGGACGGGTAAGTCCTTCTATTGCCGCCTCCATCATGGAAATTGTTCCTGCCGCATGAAGGTTTGTCATATCAACATCAAGACGGGACAAAACGTTCATGGACTTTTTAACGGTGTTGGGAATATCGTGAAGCTTAAGGTCTAAGAAAATCTTATGACCTCTCTTCTTTATTTCCTTTACTATTTCGGGGCCTTCCGCATAGAAAAGCTCCATTCCTATTTTAACAAAGGGCTTTCTGCCACTGAACTTATCAAGAAACTCAAATGTCTGCTCCTTGCTTGAAAAATCGCAGGCAATAATTACATCC
>JAZSAR010000177.1:0-11133 GCA_045601965.1 Clostridia bacterium | reverse complement strand
CATCAGAAAAGTTAAATGAATGGATAGAATGTAAATAAAAAAATAAGCACTGCCTTAAAGCAGTGCTAATTTTTTTATTTATAAATTATTCAGCGTCAGTTGTTTCTTCAACTACTTCTGCTGTTTCTTCAACTGTCTCTTCAACAGTTTCTTCAACAACTTCTTCGCTTGTGCATGCTACGAATGCGAAAACCATCATAGCTGCCATTAAGAGAGCAAGTAACTTCTTCATCATTTTCCCTCCATTCATTTTAAGATATCTCGTTTTTGCAACGTGAATCATTTTAACATCTGAAAGCGACTTTGTAAAGATACATTTTTAACAAAAAACCAATGCTTAAATATACATTTTTGTTCTGTTTTCAGTGTATTTTATACATTTTCTTTGTTTATTTACTCCATTTTACTCAATACGACGAAATAGGTGCTGTTCCGTCATCCTCGGCTTTGACAAGATTTTTGATTATAACCTCATATTTTCCGCTCGGAGCATCCACTTCCACTGTATCTCCCACCTTGTGGCCCAGAATCGCTTTTCCAAAAGGAGACTCCTTACTTATCAGCTGTTTTTCAAAATCGTTTCTTATGGTGGTAACAATTCTGAAGGTCATTTCCATATCCGTAACCGACACATATGCCGTTACAATATCATAAAGCCCAACTGTGTCGGAATCGGAATTATCTTCAATCACCTTCGCTGTTTTTATCATATTCTGAAGGTAGCGTATTCTGCTTTCGTTTTTGTTTTTAAGGCGCTTTGCCTCCTTATATTCGGCATTTTCCGATAAATCTCCGTAGGCACGTGTTCGCTTTACCTCTTCAAGCAATTCATAGCGGAGCGTAACCGTGCGGTATTCAATTTCTTCCTTCATTTTTTGAATATCAATTTTTGTAAGCTCGTCGTGCATAAATCCTCCTGCTATGCTAAACTTGTAAACCTGTGTTTCTTTGTGGGAAGGGAAATGACTATTCCGATTGCCATAAGCCCCGCCCATACTAAGATAAGATTTCCCCAGCCTATATGCGACACCGCATCCGAAAATAATTTGCTTGATGCCGCAGCTGCCATATAGCTCAAGAAATCAAGATAGCCTGTTGCGCCAGACACCATTCCCGTATCACGCAGAGACGGACAATATCTGCACCACATCATGGAAGACGCCCCGCAGGAAGCAAGCACCGCCAAAACCATAATCCCCACATTTATATAGGGGCTCTTAATGAAATACAGAAGGCTGAAAAACACCGTTGATGCCGTAAACATAATTAAAATCGTAAGATCCATATTCCTTTTAAGCAGTTCGTAGGTTCCCACTGATATGAAGGTTGTAAAAGTTATAATCACCGAAGCTACTGCAAATATGGCAGAAGCCTTTTCCGCCGAAAACCCCAAATACTGATTGAAATAGGTGGGCATCCAGAAAACCACGGTGGTTCTTATAACACCGGTGATTATTGATATTACGGTAAATTTAAGAATTCTTCTTTCAATAAGAACCCTGATATTTTCAATAAAAGCTCCGACACCGCCTTTTTTCCCTTCTTCTGTTTTCTTAAACCTGTTATAGCATACAATTCCTTTTCTTTCAAATCCGGCACAAACTGCGAAAAAAACCATTGCCATTCCCGTTAAAATTGCACTGCCGGCATAAATTACACCCTGCCACGCAAACACACTTGCGGCAAGACCTGCGGCCGGTGCACCGACAAAGCCTGCCACCTCATAGCCAAGGGAGCACCTCGTAGCATAAACAGGCTCCGTATTTTCTGCCACAATTTTAGTCATGGGGCCATAAATCATAGAAAGGAAAAAGCCTGTTACGCCGTAGGCAATTACAGAGCCTGTTTCATTTGCGGGAAGAAATAACGGGATAAGCAGGTTTGCGATACCCGCAAATAAAAGACCGCCGCTTATCATATATCTTGCCTTTATCTTATCACCTATATATCCGTTTATAAGCTGACCGATGGCGTATGTAAGAAAGTAAATTGAAGACATATTGCCGATAAAGCTGTCTGACATACCCATATGCGGTGCGATTGCGCCAAGCGTGTTCCTTGCAAAATAAACAGCAAGATAAGAAAGGGAGCAAAGAACGCCGATGCATATGGCGTTTATTGCTTTTTTGTTTTGCATCATTTTTTCCAAACCACTCATAGTTCCTCCTCAAAGTGCCGTTTCATCGATTCTTTTAAGTTCTTCGTCTGTAAAAGATATATTCTCCAGCATCTTTACGTTTTCTCTTATCTGACTTGCCTTGGATGCCCCGATTAATACGCTTGTTACGCCTTCTTTTGCATAAACCCAGGAAAGCGCCATCTGCGAAAGGGACTGTCCTCTTTCCTTTGCGATTTCGTTAAGCTTTTCGATTTTTCCGAGGCGTTCTTCTGTTAAACTACTTTCCTTTAAGAATCTGCCGTCGGTTTTGATTCTGCTGTCTGACGGGATCCCCTTAAGATAGCGGTCTGTAAGCATTCCCTGTGCAAGAGGGCTGAAGATGATTACGCCCTTCTTTCTGGAAATTGATGCATCAATTATTCCCGATTTTTCAGCCCCGCGGTCAAAAATTGAGTATCTGTTCTGATTTATGATGAAGGGGCACTTTAAGTCGTCAAGCATTTTGGAGGCTTCCTTCATTCTCTCTCCGTCGTAGTTTGAAAGTCCGATGTATAAAGCCTTTCCGCTTTTTACAATGTCGGAAAGCGCCCACATTGTCTCATAAAGAGGTGTATCGGGGTCGGGTCTGTGGTGATAGAAAATATCAACATAGTCAAGTCCCATTCTCTTAAGGCTCTGATCCAGGCTTGCAATCAAATATTTTCTGCTTCCGAAGTCCCCGTAAGGACCTTCCCACATGGTATAGCCCGCCTTGGTGCTTATTATCATCTGATCGCGGTAGGGTAAAAAGTCATCCTTTAATATCTTTCCGAAATTCTTTTCCGCACTTCCCGCTTCCGGTCCGTAATTGTTGGCAAGGTCAAAATGGGTTATGCCAAGGTCAAAGGCGGTGCGGCACATCGCTTTCATATTTTCAAAATTACCCGTATCTCCGAAATTGTGCCAGAGTCCAAGGGAAACCGCAGGCAGCTTAAGCCCGCTTTCCCCGCACCTTCTGTATTCCATTTTTTCATATCTTTTCAAATCCGCTTTATACATAAGTCCCTCTCCTTAAACTTCAAAATAGCCTGTCAAGGGGCAGTGATCTGACGAGACCAATGCCTCAGGGCTTGTTAAAACTTCAAACCTTTCTGCCGTTATGCCACACCCAAGGGTGAATATATAGTCAAGATTTCTTACGGGCATATCGGTGTTTTCCCACGTTCCGTCTTCTTTAAGCACCGGCTCAGTATGATGTGTAAGCACATCGGTTGTTTCCTTTGCCGTAAGGCGGATGTCAGAAAAGCCCATATCAAGCATTTTTCTGTAGGGCTCATCCCCCTGGTCTGCATTATAGCCGTTGTTAAAGTCCCCTCCGATTATCACGGGCACATTATACTTTTTAGTTAGATCGTCGCAAAGCTCTTTAAGCTCGCGTGCATTTTGGATGCGCTGAAGATTGTCCTTTTCGGAATCTGCCATCCACCAGAAGTGTGTTGATGCCACGGCAAGCTTTTTCCCCGTTTTTTTGTCGGAAAATACGCCATAGGTAACGGACTTAGAAGCAGCGTCGTTAAGCCCCGAATAAAGGTGATAGCCCGAATCAATTACGTTAAACTTATCTTTTTTATAGAATACGGGCGTGAAGTTTGTGCCTGATAAATCCGGGCAAAGCTCTGTATATTCGTCCGCCATAAGCAACGGAAGGGGCGCTTCCCCCGCCCTTATTGTTGCAGGGCCACACTCTGCAAAGGTACAAAAGTCCGCATCCATATCCTTTATCATTTTTCTTATAATTTTATTGCGCCACGCCGTGGGCGCTTTGTTCCACACGTTATGGCTGTATAATTTTATCATATCAAAGCCCCATTTCGTAAAGCTTTTCCCAGATTAAGTCGGCATAGTTAAGATGCCCCTTATCTCCCACTACAAGGGCGCAGTTTTCAGGATAGCCTGCTGCCTCATAGCATTTTTTAACAAGCTCAAAGTTTTCCTTTGTTCCCTCAATCGGAAAAATACTATCCTCGATGCCTGCCGCAATGCAAAGCTTTCTCGGTGCAATAAGTCCCGCCAAATCCCCCATCTCGAAATATTTTCTTATATAGGGAACGTGGTTACACATACAATGCTCCATCGCCGCGATGGAAGCTTCATAGGTGCAGACAGAACAGCTCGGTGCAACAAAGCCGATTCTTTCATCCATACAGCCAAGATAAAATGTCGCCGTTCCGCCGCCGGAGTTTCCCGTGCAGACGATGCTTTCCATATCAACGAAGGAAAACGCATCCGCCACTGCATCAAGAATGCAGGACACGTCGTGAACTCTTTCGCCCACGGTGCACCTTCCCATAAGGATGGCGATTTTGGATGCCTCGGTGCAGCTTGTGCCATAGCCCTTTAAGCTGCTTTCACCAAAGCAACGTGCCTCAATTACAAGGCCGCATCTGCCTTCCTTAATGGCGCGGGGTGCCATTGCGCGGTGATGCCAGGAGGAGAGTGCTTTTTCATCAGCCTCGCATTTTGCTTTGCCCAAAGCAACGTGCATTCCGCCGCCGTGACCCGACAGGCATATGGTCAAAGGATATTTTTCCTTATCGCCCTTTGGAACCACAAGATGGCAGGGCACTTTATAGCCCGGCTCAGTTTCAACCAAAAAGCGGTATTCTGTATGGTCATCCTTTTCTTCTTTGTATTCGATTTCCGCCTTGCACGCGCCCTTTTCATAGGGAAAGCCGAGAAGCTCAGAGAGTTTTTCCTTTGCCTCTCTCTGCCATTTATAAAAGTCTCCGCTCTCATATCTTAAAAGAGGCTTATGGCTTTTAAGATAGTTATATTCAAATTCGTGGCTGTTTATTGTGTACATAATTATCTTCCAATTCCCTTTCCGGTGATTATTATGCGGTCAACAATTTTCCCGTCCGCCATTATGTAAATTTTATCGTGCAGGTTTACGGTTGAACAGCAATGTCCCGGTATAAGAAGCATTTTATCGCCGATTGCTGCCTTCTCTTTCAGGCCGTGAAGCTGAAAATGCTCCTCGCTGGCAACGATTTTTTCCGCCTTATTTCCCACTATTTCGGGCATTCCCTGATCCACTCCGCAGGTTTTAACACCTGCATCAACAACAGTTAAGCCGTCGTTTTTACTTACCACCGTGGTCAATACGAAAAGGGAATTCTTAAAGGGCAGATTCAAGTCCTTGTAGGTTGCATCCATAAAGAGATAGCTTCCTGCCTGAAGCTCGGTATATAACGAATCCTTCGCCTTTATCATTGCAGTGCCTGTGCTTCCGCCGGAAATATTTTCCGTGTCGATTCCGTTTTCTTTAAGGAATGACACAAGCTCTTTTATTTTTGCGGCATTTTCAAGAGTAAGCCTTCTTCTTTCTTCCTCACTTACCTCGTGGGAAATGTGCCCCGCATACGCCTGAATTCCCGCATAGCGAAGGTGAGTCTTTTCACTTATCGCCTTTGCAAGGAAAAGAGCTTCTTCCTTGGTTTTTACGCCGCAACGCTCCATGCCGATTTCAAATTCGATATAGCAGTAAATTATATTCCCTGCATTTCTTGCCGCCTCGGCAAGCTTTTCCACGTTTATAATATTGTCAACGCATACTGTCAAATGACAGTCCCCCGCAAGGTCGGCAAGGCGGCGGATTTTTTTATCATCGGTTATCTGATTGGCAATTAAAATATCTTCTATGCCGCTGTCCGCCAAATCAATTGCCTCAGAAAGCTTGGCACAGGTCATCCCCTTTGCCCCGTCCTTAATCTGAAGATGAGCAAGTAGGCTGCACTTGTGGGATTTATAGTGGGGGCGAAGCTTTAAGGTTGAGCCCGCCAGGATTTCCTTCATTGCCCCTATATTCTCACTGAAGGTTTTAGCATCAAGCACCAATGCAGGTGTTTCCAGGTTGTTTATATTCATAAAAAAATCCTCCTTATATATCTTCTGCAAGTATTTTTCTTCTTTTCCATATTCCGGAAAGGAAATATATTGTGGACGGAATTGCATAGCCATAGGGTGCAAGTGCATAGCCTAAAACGAATCCGTAAAATCCGAAGCCTAAGGCAATTCCGAAAAGCCAGGAAAGACCAATTCTTAAAACCACGCCGTCAAGAAGTGCCAAAATCATTGCAAGTCTTGCGTTTCCGATACCCTGAATAAATGCCCCGCTTCCCCTCATTAAGGCAAAGGCGGGGAACATCCACAGTATTGCTGAAATAAAGGTGCCCGACATTTCATGAACTGCCGCATCGTCAGAAAACGCCATAAAGAGCGCCTTGCCGAAAAAGGCATATAACATCATACAGAAAATGGTCATAGCAAAGGAATAAATCCACGACCAGTAAACGGTTTTTACTGCCCTTTCCTTATCATTTGATGCAATATTCTGACTTATTATCGGCACCGCCGCATACTGAATGCCCTGGGAAATTTTGTTTATAATGTCATCAATTCTGACACCTACACCAAAGGTTGCGGATGCCTCCACACTCACCATATTTATAAGAGCGTTTACGAAAAGCATCGAAATATTTATAAAGCCCGACTGAATCGCCATTGGCGTTCCGAGGCTTACGATAAGCTTCGCGTGCGTTTTTTCAAATTTAAGGCTTTCTTTCTTAAAGTCAAATCCGAATTCTTCCTTCTTTTTATAAAGGTAGTAAACCGAGAATATAAATGATGCCGCCTGACCTATGATGGTTGCCCACGCCGCACCTGCAACGCCGAAGCCAAGAAGCCCGGTAAACAAAAGGTCGAGCACTAAATTTATCACTGATGCAACAACGATGAATAAAAGCGGACGCTTTGAATCCCCCATTCCGCGAAGCACCGCAGATACCATATTGTAGCCCGCGGTGAAAACGAGCCCTCCGCCGCAGATCACAAGATAATCACCCGCCATTGCCCTCGTTTCCGTGTCCGTTATATTCATAAGGTCGAAAATAGTTTCCTTAAAGCCTATAAGAAGCAAACTTAATACAACGGAAAACATCACAAGCAGGGAAAAAAGTGTGACGATGACGGAAGACAGCCTGTCACGTTTTCCTGCGCCAAGTGCCTGGGCAACCAGAACCTGCCCTGCATTTGAAAAGCCAAGGCAGACCATAACTGCAAAGTTTACTATCTGACTGCTTTGCGATACGGCAGACAAGCCTTCCGTTCCAACGTAATTTCCCACAACCATCATATCAATGGTGCTGTATAAAACCAAAAGGGCATTTGACAGCATAAAGGGAACCGTGAAATATAAAAGGCTCTTTGCTATATTACCTTTTGTAAAATCCTTTGTTATTGTGCTCAAAATCTGTCATCTCCAAGCCAGAAAGGGATGCTTAGGCGTGGCTTATCAGAGATAAACATCCCCGATAAGCCCCTATGCATCCCTCTTTTATTTCTTTCTTACCGCCGTTTTATCGTTGGGGTTAAAGGCAAGGTTTACATTACCCATTACGCTGTGCCCCGCGCCGTGGATGAGCTTTGAAAGCTGATCCGGTGTAAACTTACCGGGTGCGAAATTATCGCTCTTCATATATTTTATGAGCTGTGATTTTAAGTAGCTTCCCGTAACGTCCGCCGTATTGAAATTAAAAGAGCACACCACGCATCTTCCCTCGTATGCCGAAAATTCAAAAAGAGATGCCTGACGGATTACATATTTATGGGTTGACACGATTTCAACTATCGGATTAAAGGGGACATCCTTATCCCAGAAGCAGACCGTGTTTCCGCCACGGAAAAGCTCATCAAACTGCCATGCGCAAAAGCCTTCATTAGGCATAAAGTTTATTGCCGGATGGTCATATACAACGCTTCCCAGATTGCCCGAAGAACGGCCGGGAAGTGCAGGCTTTCTCGCAAGTCCCTTTACCTTGAAGGGCGAAGTGCCTAAAAGAAGCACGTCGCACCCTGCCTTAAGGGCGGCAATGAGCTCATCCTCCGTCATTCCGGAGGTAACTAAAATGTCCCCGGGATTTTCTTCCGTAACTTCGGGGTAAACATAAAGCTCCCACTCGTTTTCCGCAAAGAGCTTATCATTTTCAAGACTTGCATAAAGCTTTAACGCCTTTGCCTCTGTTACCTTGGGCATAGTCATATCAAGCCTGTAAATTTCGGAAACCTTACCGTTTTCGATTTTTTCTATATTTACGCTTCTTCTTTCAATTATCTCATCTTCAGCCATAAGACGGATGTCAAGCCTTGCATCTGTAAGTGCCTCTTTTGCATAGCAGGAGGTTAAGATGTTGCAGGAAAGTGCTTCGTTTGAAGCAAAGTTTGCCTTTCTGGCAAGGTCTGTAAGAAGAATGGTTTCGGAATTATACATTCTTACGTTTCTCACCGTTTCACCGGGCTTAAGCTCATAAAACTCGTTCATCATACCGCAGTCATATCCGAAGGTATGCCAATGGGTATCGATGGGGCCCAAAAAGTCATAGCCCGCCATATTTTCGCTTCGGCGGAGTGCCTCAAAGCAATATTTTCTTGCACGGCGCTGCCATTCAGATGTGGTCTTAAAGTAAAGGGGTGCCTTTTTTATAACTCCCTCTTTAGTAAGATGCTCTCGAAGGGAAGAAAACATTTCCGTTTTACCTACGCGAAGACCTTTATAGCGCTCCTCTATGCTTAAATCCGTATATGTACCGTCGATGCAGATTTCGTGGCTGACTCTCGGCTTATGGTGATAAACCTCGCTCCAGGAATCAATCTCGGCTGGGTCGCAGGAAGGGGAATTATAGCTGTGGCGGGCGTTGGTATAGCTTGAATACATATCGGCAAACTCGCCCACTCTCTTGATTCGTGAAGGATTGTGGGGGAAGGGCTCTGCCACAACATTCTCTTTCTGATCTGCCTCAACGTGGTTATATTCAAGACCGCGGAGTGCGGAAAGTGGCGAAAACAGGCTGTCTGTTCCCTCGTGTACAGCATCTGCGCATTTATTTAAGTGGGCAATGAAGTCTCCGTCCATCTGAAGCTCGTTACCGCAGCAATAAATCACAACGGAGGTGTGACGTCTGCAGAAATTAACGATTTCCTTCCATTCGGATAAAGAAGTGTTGTTGGGGCTTTCAACGTGAAGAAGTATTCCCAGCTCGTCTGCCGCCTGCATATATTCCTCTTCGGGAATGTAGGTATGGAAGCGGATAAAGTTAAAGCCAAGCTTTTTTATTTCGCGGATGATGCTTCTGTAATATGTAAGGTCGTGAGCGGGGTGAATGGTTTCGGGAAAATAGCAATGCTCGCAGATTCCGCGAAGGAAATAGGGCACGCCGTTAAGCCTGAAATGCGGCCCGTCGGGAACGAGCCTTCTTACGCCGAAGCTTCGCTCTAAGCTTCCTTCTCCGCTTGTGATAACAAGGGTGTAAAGCTTGGGGTTTTCGGGGCTCCAGGGTGTAAGCCCTTCTGTATCAAAGGAAAAATTACCCTCTCCCTTACCGCTTTTTATTACGGTTTCGCCGTCCTTTACTTCCCAGGTAATGTCGGCTTTTCCTTCCGAAATTACTTCGGCTGAAACTTCTTTAATATCATCTGATACCTTAAGCACTGCATCACGCAGCGGGCTGTTATAGACACGAAGCTCTATGTCTCCCGTGATACCGCCGGTGCATTCGTTTGCCGCACGGCTGGTTATACCCGAAACGGGATAATCGCCATAGCCCTTTAATCGGAAATTTGAAACGGAAAGTGCAACGGTGTTTTCACCGTCCGTAAGAAGTCCGCCAGGGATTTTTATATCAAAAGGTGTAGAGTAGCCTTCGTGCATACCGATAAATTCGCCGTTTATCCAAACAGAAACTTTATTCTGCACGCCGTCAAAATGAAGGTATGCATCCTTTTTTATACCTTCGCAAAGGAAGGTTCTTTCATAAAAGAAATTACCCACGGGATTGGGCAGAGCCATATCGGGTGCAAAGCCCGTGATGGGGTATTTCTGTATGCCGTATTCGGGATTTACCCTTATGCCTCTGTAAAAGGGAGTGTAGATAAATTTGTCGGTCATATCTTCCCAATAGCCGGGAACGGCACCGTCCACCAATGCGGCTTCGGAATTAAGCCTTAAATCGCCGTTATCCCAGGGATTCACCTTCCCTTTGTATTCTTCTTCCTTATAGCTCATTTTCCAGCTTCCGTTTAATGAAAATGCAGAATAATTCATTAAAAGCACCTCTTTTTTTCTGTTATTTTATGTCCTTGGTGTCATCTTCGTTCATTCTATCACACATGAAAATAAAATACAAGAATAATCAGAAATTTAACAAAAAAACTCTGCTTGGAAAAGCAGAGCTTTCTCTTAAATTCCAATTGGTTTATCCTTATACATATCCTCGCGGTATGTAAGATTTTCGTCCATACCGAGGGCAGGAAGAACGCAGGATAAAACCTTTTCCGTAAAGGCTTCCGTTCCGGCGGGAGTGTAATAGTGCACCGCATCCGAATGTGCTTCCTCGGGAAGGGATGCGGAAACGGCGTACAAATCATTTACCTCAAAGCCGTGCTTCTTAACCACTTCAACTGCCGCCTTATTATACTCTTCAATCTCTTCGTTGTAGCGCTTGAAATTCACATCCATTTTTTCCGACAAAACGGCGGTACTGGTTGCAAAAATCACTTTCGCATTGGGACAGAGCTTTTTAATTCTTATGCAGATTCTCTCTATGTAATAAGCATATATTTCAATGGGCGTATGGGGATCTTCTTCCCCAAATAAACGAAGGCAGTCCCAGAGTCCTGCATTCCAGTGGATAACGTCGATTTCCGAGCCCTTCAATCCTCCGAAATACTCGTGGAAATTACGAAGGACATAGGAAGCAAAACGGCAGTTTTCCTCGGGGAAAATTACGTTAACCTTTCCCTCCAAGGTCTTTTTCACGGATTTATCATATCCCATACGGATAGAGTCACCTATAAGCAATAAATTTTTCATTGCAATATCTCCTTAAAGCATAATTGTCATTTGTAACCGATAATATTTTTTGCTGTATATTCATCAGTAATTAATGTATCAATCATTTGTGTCCGCATAGCACCAATGA
>JAZSAR010000176.1:0-2321 GCA_045601965.1 Clostridia bacterium | reverse complement strand
AAATGCGGAAATATCCAGCGTATCTTCTGCGCTTGCCGTTACACCGGAAAGGGATAACAGCATAACTAATACCAAAGTTAAACTTAAAATTCTTTTCACAACAAACTCTCCTTATATAGTCTATATATAGTCTATTTTTATATAGTCTATTTTTATTGTTTTTGCGTAATCTGACCGCCGCAAAGAAGCCAAAAAAAGTTTTTGAGCTTTATCCTTGTAACCTTTATGTTAATTCCCCTATGTGTTTTCGGTGTTTCGGCAGAGGGAACGCTCAATATCGGTGATTTTGAGCTTCCCAAGCCCGTAGCTCCCGACTACTTTATCTATACCGACGGGGATGCAAGCGATGGGCACCACGACGATCTTAGAATGTATATGGTTGTGGACCCGGAGGTTATTGCCGTTTCATCCGAATGGTCCGAAAACACCGAAGCTTTTTATGAAAAGTACGGTCTTTGGTACTTTAATATTGTGATGCAGTATGACGTTTCCCTTGACGGCGAGACAAACTGGCAATACACACCCGAGTGGGACACCGAGTATTACTACGGAGGCTATGCCGATGGATACCAATACGAAAGTATCAGAACAGATATGATAGATGGTTTTGAATTTTTCTGGTTGACATATTACGGGGGGCAGGGCTCCGATACCTTTAAACCCTATCAGCCTGCAATAATTACCGATATATACCACGATTACGGTTATGATAGAGAGGTTTACTCCTTTGATACCAAAAACCACAGCCTTTACATCCGCTGCCGTTACTATATGGAATGGGAACCCTTGGTGGAGTACGAGGAGGGCAACGGCCCCGGCGAAAAACAGTCCAAATTCTCCGATTGGTCGGAAAGTGCTGTCTTCGGCAAAAACTCTACCCAAAAGATACCCGACGAGCCTACCTCCTACGAAGCCCCGGTTATCTCCGACCTTCGCATAGAGCTTCAGGATGACGAGGAGTGGTATTACATTAAGTTTGTACAGGATACACCCGATTCCGTTTGGGAAGCATACCTTTATTATATGATGAACGATTATTTCGAGCCGCTTAATCTGGACTCTCAGGTAAGCGTAAACGGCGGTGAGTGGATAGATGCCTACGTGGCAAACAGTTCGTGGGCAACGAAAGACGGTGAAAGAACATTAATCTTTGACGGCTCCGAGGACCTTACCCCCGATACCAACGTAAAGCTTCGCGTTCGTTTTTCAGGCCCTCACGGCTATTCGGCTTGGTCCAACGTACTGGAGGTTAACGGTGTACACGCTCACGAGTGGGGACCTGCTGAGATAATAACCCCTCCAACTCCCACCACCGTAGGTCAGGCAAAGCTTACCTGCGAATGCGGTCATATAAAGTATCAGGACTTGTATTTCGGCGACAGCAACGGCGACGGTTATGTCGATAACCTTGATGCATCACTCATACTTAAATACGATGCCGCTATCATAGACCTTAACCCTCTTCAGCTTTGCATATGTGATGCTAACGGTGACGGCTACGTTGATAGCCTTGATGCTGCTTTAATACTTAAGTATGATGCGGGCTTAGTTTCTTCTTTCCCCAATGCAAGCTTTGACCTTGAAGAATACAAGGATCTTTGCGAGAATTATTATAAATAAAGCATAAACCCTTTCACCATTGACAAAAAGACAGTTTAAAACACCGGAAAACTTCACGTCAACACGGTCGGTATCGACAAAAAACGCTACCGACCGTGTTTGATTGTTACAATTAAACGGAGGAATTTACAATAAAAAATTATTTGCACTTTTACTGGCTATGATGCTGGTATTCTCTCTCGCTGGACCATAGTCAATAAAGTGGACAGAAAAAAGAGAGAAAAACTAGAGAAAAAGCAGCTCTGCCTGGTTGGGAGAAAGACCGTTATTGTGGGAATGAGGTCTTACGGAATTGTAAAAGCCGTAAATATACTCAAAAAGGCAGTTGTTTAAATCTTTAAAAGACGAATAACATTTACGGTTAACCTCCTCCTTTTTCAGATACTTAAAAAAGCATTCCATAACAGCGTTATCGTAAGGATGCGCTTTTGCATAAAATGACTGCACCATATTAAGTCTATCCAAATGCTTTCTAAACTGCATAGAGGTGAATTGGCTGCCTCGATCGGTATGAAAAATCACACCTTGTGGTTTGCCTCTGCTTGCCACAGCTAAATTAACAGTATCGATTGCAAGCTGTGTGTCGATTTTATCGGATAACTTGTATGCGATAACCTTGCGAGAAAACAAATCCAATATTACACACAAATAATAGAACCTTCCTGCAGCTCTTATGTATGTAAAATCACATACCCATACCA
>JAZSAR010000175.1:0-3524 GCA_045601965.1 Clostridia bacterium | reverse complement strand
CTCGGGGCCTATCCACAAACCGAATTTCATACCGAGGGAGCGGACATATTCGGTAACGGCGCGTATACCGTCGGGAAAACGGGTTAAATCCTCAAACCAGGTGCCGAATTTGGGATACATTCCCATGGGACCGGTAATATCCTTGGAATCGTGCCAGCCACAGTCAACAACATAATATTTGCATCCGGCTTTTGCAACAAAGGGGGCAGTAAGCTTAACTCTTTCTGCATTGGGATCGTCCCAGGAATAGTGCATATATTCGTTGTATATTGCAGGAAGATTTTCGTCCGCCTTGCTCTTTGGCTTTATGTGACGGCGGTAGGAAGTCATTTCGGCAAGTACCGAATTAAGTGTCTTTCCGCCTGCTATTGCAACGGTAGCTGTCTCATAGCTTTCGCCCGGGGCAAGGTATTTATTCCAGTTGTGATGACGTGTATTAAAGCCCGATAAATGAAGATTAAAGGCGGGATCAATCTGATAAACCCAGCTTGTGTAGCTTTCAATCTGGAACATTAAAAATTCCCCGTCACGTCTGTTTTCAACTATACCCTGAGGAAGGGAAAGGTAGGCAGAGGCATTACCCACATTTGATACGAAAAATGTTCCGTTTTCCCACTGAAAGCCCAGGTCGTTAAGGCTTCTTACATCGGGATGCGCCTCGGTATATCGGGAATTGTTGAACTTATGGAAAAAGTATGCGTTTTTGTCTTCGGTAAGCTTCTTTCCGAAGCGGAGTCTTAAGCTTGTAGCCGCCTCTAAGCATACCTCTTCATCGGATATATTTTTAATTAAGTGCTTAACTCTTATTGCATTTGTATCGTCATACCTTGTGAAACAGCTTGTAACTTCAAAAGAATCTGATTTCTGCACTATGGTGAGCACATTTTCCTTTATGTCGTGGCGGACGTATCTCAATTTTGCGGTCTCCAAGGATGAACCCATACGGTAGCTTCCCGATGATGTTCCTCCCGCAACATCGAGCTCCATAAAAGCAAGGGCTCTCGGATTATTGAGCCTCTCTGTGTTATCAAAGCCGTAATACTTTGTGAGAGCAACAATTCCGCCGTCGGTAACGGTAAAGGTGAGTGCACCGAATTCTATTGTTTTCAAAAAAAATCCCTCCTTGTTTTTTAAAAGTATATATCGCCTGAAGATTAAAATCAAGTAAATACGGAAAATTTACATAATTCATATTTTACCACAATGATTTTTTTTGTAAATGACAAATCAATGCAACATTGGTTGATTTTTATTGATATATTAATAATAAAAGTATATCTTATTTACTTGACAAAGCCCTTAAAAAAGGTTATTCTCTATAAGAGGATAAAATGCGGAGGAATATATGACAGAGAAAAAGAAAATAGGTCTTTCTGACCATTTCACATATAAAAAACTTTTGAAATTCACTTTCCCGTCTGTGATAATGATGGTGTTTACATCGCTCTATGGCGTGGTAGACGGAATTTTTGTTGCAAACTTTGCGGGAAAAACTGCACTTGCGGCAATTAACTTTGTATTTCCGGTCTTAAACATTTTGGCGACATTCGGCTATATGTTTGGCTCGGGCGGAAGCGCACTTGTATCAAAAACCCTTGGAGAAGGCGAAAGAAAAAAAGCAAACAGCCTTTTTTCACTTTTCGTTTATATATGCTTCGGACTTGGAGTGCTTTTTGCACTAATAGGATTTTTAATATTAAAGCCACTTTTTATATCTCTGGGTGTTGAAGGGAAAATGCTTTCCGATGCTCTAATTTACGGAAACATTCTTCTTACGGTTCTTCCTTTCTGGAACCTTCAGTTTCTGTTTCAGATATTTCTCATAACGGCGGAGCGACCTAAATTCGGACTTTATGTAACGCTTATGGCAGGCTTTACCAATATGATTCTTGATGCACTCTTTGTCGGTTTATTCAGATGGGGAATTGCGGGAGCGGCTTTTGCAACTGCACTTTCTCAGGCGGTGGGAGGTGCTTTGCCCCTTGTATATTTCTTTTCCCAAAATAAAAGTCTGCTTCGTTTGGGAAGGACTGAATTTGACAGAAAAGCAGTGCTTAAGGGAACAAGCAACGGCGCATCCGAATTTATATCGGGAGTATCAGGCTCTTTGGTCGGAATACTTTACAACACACAGCTTATGAAATATGCCGGGGAAGACGGAGTTGCCGCCTACAGTATAATGATGTATGTCTGCTTCATCTTTATAGGTATATTCTTCGGCTATGCAAACGGTGTGTCGCCTGTTATCGGCTTCCACTACGGGGCAAAGAACACGGCAGAGCTTAAAAATCTATTTAAGAAAAGCCTTGTACTTTTGGGCAGCACATCCATTGTTATGTTCGGGCTTTCGGAAGCACTTGCAAAGCCTTTGTCCCTTGTGTTTTCGGGTGGGGATATGGTGCTTTTCGATATGACTCATCAGGGCTTTAAGATATACGCCTTTTCCTTCCTGATGTCGGGAATTGCCATTTTCGGCTCGGCGTTTTTCACGGCACTTAATAACGGTCTTATTTCGGGAACACAGTCATTCCTCCGTACTATTTTATATCAGGTTGCAACAGTTCTTATATTCCCTTTGTTATGGGATATTGACGGAATATGGTATTCGGTTGTGGCATCGGAAGGTCTTGCAATGCTGACGGCTATTATGTTTTTTATAACAATGAGAAAGAAATATAACTATTAAAGGAGAATTTATTATGAAAAAGCAGTTTATAAGGGCAACAGAGGAATTTGCAAGCTTTGAAAAGAGCGTGAACGCACCGTATTTAAGAAAAAGCTTCAGCCTTGATTTTGCGCCCGAAAAGGCAACGATTGATATATCGGGACACGGCTTTTATGTTCTTTTCGTAAACGGAAAAAACATAACAAAGGGCCATTTAGCACCCTATATAAGTAATCTTGACCACTATATTTATTATGACTCTTATGATGTATCGTCTTATCTTACAAAGGGAGAAAACGTAATAGGCGTAATGCTCGGTAACGGCTTTATGAATCCCTTCGGCGGCTCCGTGTGGGATTTTGACAAGGTGCCCTGGAAAAATGCACCCTGCCTTGCTTTGGAGTTTTCGGCAGAAGGGGAAGGAAAAGCTCTTTCCTTTGATGCGGATGAGTCATTTAAGACACATCCTTCTCCTATAATTTTTGACGAACTCAGAATGGGAGAGCACTACGATGCCAATTTTGAAATTAATGGCTGGAATATGCCGGGCTTTGATGACAGTAAGTGGAATAATGCACTCATTGCACCAACGCCTCGCGGCAAAATGGAAAAGTGCGAAGCAGAACCCATATGTGTTCAGTATGAGCTTAAGCCAACAAAATTTTATAAGGTTGATGGCGGATACATATACGATTTCGGTGAGAATAATGCGGGTGTGTGCCGCTTAAAGCTTAAAAATGCGGCAAAAGGGCAGAGGGTTGAACTCTGGCACGCCGAGCTTTTGGCTGATGACGGAAGCCTTGATATTTCATCCACCATTTTTGACCGCCCCACAACACAGTTTTACAAAGAATATTCC
>JAZSAR010000174.1:0-6155 GCA_045601965.1 Clostridia bacterium | reverse complement strand
TGAATGGAGGGAAAATGATGAAGAAGTTACTTGCTCTCTTAATGGCAGGTATGATGGTTTTCGCATTCGTAGCATGCACAAGCGAAGAAGTTGTTGAAGAAACTGTTGAAGAAGTAGTTGAAGAGACAGTTGAAGAAACAGCAGAAGTTGTTGAAGAAACAACTGAAGAAGTAGTTGAAGAGGCTACTGAAGAAGTTGCTGAAGAAGCTACTGAAGAAGTAGTTGAAGAAGCTACTGAAGAAACAGCAGAAGTTGTTGCTGAATAATTTATAAATGAAAAATAAGCACTGCAAATGCAGTGCTTATTTTTTTATTTACATTCTATCCATTCTCCGCATTTTTCCGATGCCTTAAGGGATGCATCACGAAGGGACATTACTTTTAATGTTTCACACGGGCAAAAGCTGCGGTTTCCTGTTTCGTAGAAATTAAGGATATCCGATATAAGTCCCTTAAAGAAGGGAGACTTCATTTCCGAATAAAATTCACTTCTGTCTTCCTTGGTTATGCAAACAGTAAAGGGAAGGGGATTTGCATAAACCATGGTTGCCTTTTTGTCATTTTCAAATTCTGCGGTAATTATATATTTTTTGTCCTGACATTCTGCCTTCGCTCTCAAGGGTGCGGCATTTAATGTCTTTACAACCATTTCCGCCTGATGGATGATGTATTCCGGCAAATTGCTTCCGCCGCCGGTTGTGATTATGGACTTTGCAGATACATCCTTTATTTCCTCGCCATAGCGAAGAGCAGAAGTAGAGAAAAAGGGCGTGCCGTATTTTTCAGAAAGCTCGAAAATTTCTTTTGCTTCCGAAAGGTTAGGCGCAAAGGTCTTATCAATGTATGTAAGCTTTTTATAGGGGAACACCTTTCTGGCATACTCTAAGTGCTTTTCGGGGTTTGAGGGAGCAAGAATTAATAAACAATCGCTCTTTTCGCAAAGCTCCTCAATGGTTTCACACTTTGTTACGGAAAACTTTTCGCACCATTCGTCCGTTGTCATATGGTCAAAAACCGAGGGCTTTTCGCCATATGCATAAGCCACTTCGTAGGAAAGGCCCTTTTCCGCGCAAATTTCCTTTATCCAGGCGGGGTAGTTATTTGCGTGCCATTCGGAAAGGAAAAAGTCAATAAAGCCGATTTTTTTCATAATCAAACCTCAAGCTCCTTCTCTGCTTCGGCAGAAGCATAAAGTCTGTCAAGAAGCTTTGCGCTCTCTAATATGTTGTCGATGTGGTTTCTGTTCTTTACGCCGCTTTCGATTGAAGAGAGGAAGTCTCTGTCTTCGCGCTCATACATATCGGGAATGTCATATTCGGGAGTAACTGTCTCCAAGGTGGAACCGTCATAAAATTCAAACTTTCCGCCGTAGGTAAGACGGGCACCGCCCTTATCTCCCATAAAGTCAATGAACATTTCGTTTTTCGCAATGTTCTGCGCCCAGGCACCGTTAAAGGAAATGGAAGCCTTGTCGGTACGGATAAAGCCTGTGATAAAGTCATCAACGTCGTTTGTTCCGTTTTCGATGTCGGCGGTATCTTCAGCCCACATTCCGGTGTACTTATATTCCTTCATATCCTTTGCCATTTCGGAGTATGCATTACAGGTAAGGTTTTTAAGCTTTGCATTGCCGAGAATGTATAAGATAAGGTCTAAAAAGTGAATGCCCCAGTCAATTAAAACGCCGCCGCCTGACTGACTCTTGGTGGTGAATGCACCGCCGAGACCGGGGATGGAGCGGAAGGAGCGGAAGGAGCAGTAAATGTGGTAAAGTGTACCGAATTTTCCTTCTCTGTTCATCTCTTCAAGCATTTCAACGGACTTATGATAACGGTTACATACGCCGATGTTTAAAATCTTTCCTGCATTATTTGCGGCTTCAGCCATCTCACAGGAAAGGGCATAGTTTACGGTGATGGGCTTTTCGCAGAAAACGGGCTTTCCTGCTTTTATCGCATCCATTGTAACCGTGTAGTGTGCATAGTTTGGTGTAAGCACATAAACTGCATCAACCTCGGGGTCAGCCAAGGCTACCTTATAATCGGTGATTATGTTTTCGATTATGGGATAATCCTTTTTAAGTGCCTCGGCTTTTTCGGGGATAAGGTCGCAGGCATATTTGATTCTTACGTCCTCGATTTTTGAAAGTGCGGGGAAGTGTGCGTTTTTTGCAATTCTTCCGCAGCCGATGATTGCAAGTGTTTTCATAAAAAATCCTCCTTAATTTTGTCGGACACATCCGACTTATGTTAATTTCATTATATACCAAAATAATGATATGTAAATGCCTTTTTTTTGAAAAAAACATATCATTTTTTTGGATTTATCTTGAAAGAACATATCCGTTGTGTTAAAATAAGCCTGAAAGCAGGTGGTTTTACGGAAAAGATAACTAAATCTGATAAAAAATATCATCTTGATATAAACCATATCGGAAACACGAAGGATTTTGACGGTATATCATTGGTGCAGGCGGGAAGAATGAACTGCGGTGAGGAAACCGTAATACCGCGCCACGCCCATATTGACTGGTTTGAACTAACCATAGTAAAAGCAGGCGAAGGTGAAATTGTAACAGACGATAAAAAAAGCAAAGTTTCGGGCGGAGATATATACCTTTCTTTCCCCTGCGATATGCACGAAATAATATCTGACAGGAAAAAGCCCTTGCAGTTTGACTTTTTTTCATTTAAGACAGAGCTTTCGCCCTTTTCTGATGAACTTGAAGCGATAATGCAGAATTTCGCCTCTCCCGATGCGAGAATTTTTAAAAGCGAAAGGGCATCAACGCTGGTTGAAAATATAATTGCGGAGCTTAACGAAGAAGAATCCGTCCTTAAAAAAGAGGCGGTATCATCACTGCTTCGGCTTATCCTGATTGAAATAATACGGAGCTTTAAGGGTGAAAGCAAAAAGGTGAGGCATTCTGAAAGCTCCGAGGCTTTTTGCTATCAGATAATGAACTATATCAACACCCATATTTATACCATCAAAAACCTTTCCGAGCTGGCATTTGTCTTTGACTATAATTACAGCTATATTTCTGCTTTTTTCAAAGAGCATACGGGAGAAACACTGGCTTCCTATTATAAAAGAAGAAAAATTGAAATCGCAAAACAGCTCATGAGGGAAGGGGAACTATCCGAATCTCACATTGCGGAGCTGCTTGGCTATTCAACGCTCTATGCCTTTATCAAAGCCTTTAAAAATTATACGGGGATGGCACCGGGGACTTTTAAGAAAAGCCTTAAATAGAAATTCCGGAACTGTTTTTTCTGAAAGAAGCAGGGGATACCCCTGTTTCTTTTTTAAATAGCCGTGAAAAATAAAAGCTGTCGGAAAAGCCGACTTCAGCGGCAATTTCGGATACTTTAAGGCTTGATTCCGAAAGAAGGGTTTTTGCTTTTTCAAGCCTCAAATAGTTTATATATTTTATGGGTGATGTCTTTGCGGCGGATCTGAAAATACGGCGTATATGAACCTCGGATATGCCGAATTTTTCCGAAAGCATTGAAACGGAAAAATCGGGATTTAAGTAGTTTTCAAGGATGAAGGAGGTAATCTTTGAAAAGGTGGATGCGAGAGGCATATATTTTGCATTTTCCGATTTTAAAATTTCAGAATAAATTCTGTAAACGCCTGAAAAAAGCGATGGGTTATACCAGGGGCTTTTCACAAGATAAATTTTCAAAAGCTTCAGAAATTCGTTGCCTGTTGCGGGCGGTATGTTGTTGAAAACAACTCCGTCGGTAAGGGCAGATCCCGATTCGAAATTAAAATCAATGCATATATACTTAAGGGGAGACAAAATGTTTAAGCTGTAGGCGCTTCCCTTCGGAAAGAAAATAAGGCTTTTTTCTTTGGCAGTGCAAATTTTCCCCGAAAAGGTATATTCGATTTCTCCTTCCGTAATATAGCAAAAGGCGTCGGAATGACGGCAGGGCTGATCCTTGGCTTTCCCCAAGGGAAGGCTTCCGTCAAAAACCTTCAGCACTTCTTTTACCGTAAGGTTTTCTTTCAATTTAATCACCTCCCTTTGATTATAGCAGAGGGATATTTTTTTGTCTACTGTTTGTTAAAAAAAATATGTTCGAAAAATCCATGTTGTTCGTTTTGTCAATTTACATAACGAAGGGCTGATGCTATATTAAAATAAGGAGTTGATTTTATGAAAATTATACCTTTTTCAAAAAGCAGAGAGCATCTTACAAATCAGTATGATAAAATAAAGAAAGAGTTTGAAAGGGAAAGGGAGCTTTTGCTGCACGAGGAGGTAAAGGCTGAGTATTTTAATGCACCCACCTTGCAGGAAGGAAAGGGAATGGCGATAAAGCATTTTCTTTCAAAGGTAAAGCTTTTTATAAATCCTTATGATATTTTTTGCGATATGGCGGAAACGGGAATTACCCCCATGCATTTAAGGGATTCTGAGTACGGCAGAATCTGCCCCGTAAGCCGTGATGCAAATTTAAGCGAATCGTGCGGTGCTTATCTTTCGGGCTGGGACCCGGGGCACACCATGCCCGACTGGAAGAGGATTTTAACCCTCGGCATAACGGGTATACTTTCCGAGGCGGAAGGCCATCTTGAAAGAGAGAATCTTACGGACGAAGAGAAAGCCTTTTACCGCTCTGTAAAATATGCCTATGAGGGAATTTTGATATACATAAAAAGGCTTTATGACTTGGCGGGAGAAATAAAAGGCGAAAACGCCGCCTTTGCAAAGGAAAACCTTCTGGAAATATCTATGCACGAGCCAAGGACACTTTCTCAGGCGATGCAGCTTTACTTCGTTTATTATATGGTTCAGCATCACGTTGAGGGAGAAAACTTAAGGTCACTCGGTGCACTTGATTCCCTTTTATACCCCTATTACAAAAGCGATATTGAAAAGGGCATAATCACAAAGGATGAGGCAAGGGAGTTGATAAGATACTTCCTTTATAAATGGACAAGTATGCATGTGCTTGCCAATATGCCCTTTAACCTCTGCACCGAGGTCAATGAAATGACATATCTCATCTTAGAGGAATATATCGCTCTTGATGTGATTGATCCGAAAATCCATATAAAGTGCGGAAAAAATATGCCCGACGATGTTTTGAAAATCGTGCTTGATTCCATAAGAAACGGAAAAAGCAGCTTTGTTTTTGCCAACAGCGAAGTTGTGAAAAAATCCCTTATGAATATCGGCGAGGAAGAATGTGACGCCGAGGACTATACATTAATCGGCTGCTATGAGCCTGCAAGCGCGGGAAAGGAATTTCCCTGCACCTTAAACGGAAGAATAAATCTTCCCATGGCGATTGAAGTTATATTGGGAGGAGGGAAAAACTTCAGATGTGATGAAGTGCTTGGTGAGGTTACGGGAAAATGCGAAAGCTTTGATGAATTTTACAATGAAGTAAAAAAGCTCCTTAAAAGCTGGAGCGAAAAGTCAATCGCTGAAATCTCAAGAATTGAGAGAATGTATCCTGAATTTCTGCAATCCCCCGTAATTTCGGCAACCTTTGAAAGCTGTATGGAAAAGGGGATGGATGCATACAGGGGCGGTGCAAAGTACAATAATTCCTCCATCTGCATTTTCGGTCTTGCAACCTTTGCAGATTCCCTCATGGCCATTAAAAAAATGGTATTTACGGAAAAAATAGTTTCCCTTTCAAAGCTTGCTGAGATTCTTAAAGCAAACTGGGAAGGGCACGAGGATTTAAGGCTGTATGCCAAAAATGAATGCAAAAAATTCGGAAACGGGGATACAGAAGCTGACTTTTTTGCAGAGGATATTACCCGCTTTATGTCAGAAAATATAAACGGGAAGGAAAACGGACGGGGCGGCGTATTCCGTCTTGGCATCTTTTCCATTGACTGGATTATCCATTACGGTCGGCTTACCGGTGCTTCCGCCGACGGCAGAAGCGCGGGCGAAGCCCTAAGTAAAAACATAAGTGCAAGCGTAGGAATGGACAAAAAGGGCGTGACCGGAGCGATAAATTCCGCAACAGCTTTCAATCACAGTCTGGCTTCCGACGGAACGGTGCTGGATTTAGCCACCCCTCCCACCGCTGTTTCGGGGGACGAGGGGCTTGATATTATGCTGAGCCTTCTTAAAACCTATTTTAACAAGGGCGGCTTTGCGGTGCATATGAATGTGCTCT
>JAZSAR010000173.1:0-4521 GCA_045601965.1 Clostridia bacterium | reverse complement strand
TTAAATAAGGAAAGGGATAGATATGAAAAAAGGACTTGTTATGGAAGGCGGAGCAATGAGAGGTCTCTTTACATCGGGTATACTTGATGTGCTTTTAGAAGAGGGGATTACATTTGACGGGGCAATCGGCGTTTCGGCAGGCGCAGCCTTCGGATGTAACTTTAAGTCGGGGCAGATAGGAAGAGCGCTTCGCTATAATAAAGAATACTGCAAAGATAAGCGCTATTGCAGCCTTCATTCGCTTATTACAACGGGCGACTTATACGGGGCGGAATTTTGCTATAAAACACTTCCCGAGGAGCTTGATCTATTTGACAACGATGCTTATGAAAATAATCCTATGGAGTTTTATGTTGTATGTACGGATGTGGTAACAGGGCATCCTGTTTATAAAAAATGCGACAGCTTCAGGGGGAATAACCTTGAATGGATAAGGGCATCTGCGTCCCTTCCGCTTGTGTCGAGAGTTGTGGAAATTGACGGATATAAGCTGCTTGACGGCGGAATTTCCGATGCTATACCCCTTAAGCATTTTGAAAGCCTCGGATATGAAAAAAATCTGGTTATCCTTACACAGCCGGAGGGCTATGTGAAAAAGAAAACCGGTATGACACCGGTTTTCAGAATGGCTCTTAAAAATTACCCTAAGCTTCAGGCGGCTATGGAAAGAAGGCATATTATGTATAACGATGCACTTTCCTATGTTGATGCAGAGGAAAAAAAGGGCGCGGCGCTGGTTTTGAGGCCGAAAGAAGCGCTTCCGGTAAAGAGAACATCGAAAAATCCTGAGCTTTTACAGAAAACCTACGACCTCGGAAGAGCCCTTGCGAAAGAAAAACTTTCAGAAATAAAAGAATTTATGAGTAATTAAAAAGAATCCGAATGCATTGCATTCGGATTCTTTTTTACTTAAATTCAAAGGAGCCTGCAAGGAGAGTCACAGAGTCCTTGCCGACGGTTAAAAGACCGCCGTTTATATGTGCTTCTTTTACGGTGTCATAATCCATATGGATAAAGCAGGGGGAAGCAACTAAAGATGTGACAAAGGGGGTGTGTCCCGCCATTACGGCAAGCTCGCCTTCTGTTCCTCTCACATCAAGCTTTATAACATCTCCGACAAACTTGTTTCCGTCCGGAGATGAAACTGTAAGATGAAATGTATTCATATATCAGCCCTTCTTTGCTTTTGCTACCGCTTCGTCGATTGTACCGACGAAAAGGAAAGCTGATTCGGGAAGATCGTCATGCTTACCTTCGATGATTTCCTTAAAGCCGCGAACGGTTTCCTTAATCGGAACGTATGTGCCGGGGATACCGGTAAACTTTTCTGATACGTCAAAGGGCTGTGATAAAAATCTCTGGATTTTTCTTGCACGTCCAACAAGGAGTTTATCTTCGTCGGAAAGCTCATCCATACCCATGATGGCGATGATATCCATAAGCTCGTTATATCTCTGAAGCATTCGCTGAACCTCTTTTGCAACTGCATAATGCTCTTCTCCCACAACATCGGGGGAAAGGATACGGCTTGAAGATTCAAGGGGATCAACTGCGGGATAAATGCCCTGGGAGGCGATGCTTCTTGCTAAAACCGTTGTAGCATCAAGATGGGCAAAGGTTGTTGCGGGAGCCGGGTCTGTAAGGTCATCGGCAGGCACATATACAGCCTGGATAGATGTGATTGAACCTTTTTTGGTGGATGTGATTCGCTCCTGAAGCGCACCCATTTCCGTTGCTAACGTGGGCTGATAGCCAACAGCAGAGGGCATACGGCCAAGGAGTGCAGAAACTTCGCTTCCTGCCTGAGTGAAACGGAAAATATTGTCAATGAAGAGTAAAACGTCCTGACCTTCCGTGTCACGGAAGTATTCTGCCATTGTAAGGCCGGAAAGAGCCACTCTCATTCTTGCTCCGGGAGGCTCATTCATCTGACCGTAAACAAGGGCGGTATTTTTGATAACGCCCGATTGCTTCATTTCGTTATATAAATCGTTTCCTTCTCTTGTACGCTCACCAACACCGGAGAATACGGAAATACCGCCGTGTTCCTTTGCGATATTGTTGATAAGCTCCATAATAAGAACTGTTTTGCCAACGCCTGCTCCGCCGAAAAGACCGATTTTACCGCCTTTGGAATAGGGGCAGATAAGGTCGATTACCTTGATGCCTGTCTCAAACATTTCGTCGCTTGTCGCAAGGTCTTCATATTTGGGAGCGGAGCGGTGTATATCCCAGCGCTCCTTTGTTTCAACGTCCGGCAAATTGTCAACGGCATCGCCCAATACATTGAAGATTCTGCCTAAGGTTTCATTGCCTACTGGAACGCTTATGGGAGAGCCGGTATCAACTGCATCAATGCCTCTCATAAGACCGTCGGTTGAAGCCATAGCTATGCATCTTGCGGTATTGTCTCCAATGTGCTGTGCAACTTCAACGGTTAATGTTTTTCCGTTATTATCAATTTTTAATGCATTGTAAATTTCAGGAAGCTCGCCTTCGTTGAAACGAACGTCAACGACAGGACCCATAACCTGAATTACTTTACCTTTAACTGTTTCCATAAAAACACCTCTTGCTTAGTTGCCGCTGCCGGCAACAATTTCGGTAATCTCCTGAGTGATGGCACCCTGTCTTGCACGGTTGTACTGAAGACGGAGATTTTCTATCATCTGTGTCGCATTTTTACCTGCGGAGTCCATTGCCATTCGCCTTGCAGAAACCTCCGATGCATAGCTTTCCCTCACAAGTGAAGTGATAACTCCCGAGACATATTCCCTTACAACGTTTTCAAAAACCGTAAGGCGGTCAGGCTCAAAGATAACCGAAGATGAATTCTCTTCGCTTTTTTCAAAGGGGAGAAGCCACTTGATTTCTGCTTCCGAGGACATAACGGAAATATACTTTGTGTAAATTATTCCAAGGCGGTCAAATCTGCCTTCGGCAAATTCCGTGCAAAGCGAATCGGAAAGAGCGAAAGCTTCCGAAAATGTGTACTTTTCAGAGGAATTAACATCATAACCGAATTTTTCACAGGAACGCTTTCCTATGGGGATAAATTCCGCATCGGGATATTCTTTGCAAAGTCTGAAAACATTGGCGTTATATCCGCCGGCAAGCCCTCTGTCTCCGGCAATAACAATTATTTTTGTGCGGGCGCCGTCAGATGTCCTCATATATGGACTTTTTGCACATTCCGGGTCGGATGTGAGATGGGAAATGGTTTCATCAAGTGCCGCAAGGTATTCTCTTCCTTTTACCATAGCTTCATTGGCACGTCTTATTTTGGAGGCAGCCACAAGTCCCATCGCATTGGTCAGCTGAAGGGTGGAGGATACGCTTTTTATGCGATTCCTTAATTCCTTGGTATTTCCTGCCATTTTTTATACCTGCACTTCCGTAAGAATCTTTTTAAGGGAAGCTATATCCTCGTCGTCGAAGCTTCCGCTTTCGATTTTGCTGAGCCAGTCAGAATATTCGTTTTCAAGCTTGAAATAAAGGGCTGATTCGTACTTTTTAACATCGGATACAGCGACAGAATCAAGATAACCGTTTATTACGGCATAAACAATTGCAACCTGACATCCTACACGGATGGGAGTGTTTCTGCCCTGCTTAAGCACTTCTACAATACGCTCACCAAGCGCAAGTCTTTTCTTTGTGTCGGCATCTAAGTCACTGCCGAACTGAGCAAAGGACTGAAGCTCACGGTACTGTGAATATAAAAGCTTAAGCTCACCGGATACCTTCTTCATTGCCTTAAGCTGGGCAGAACCACCAACTCGGCTTACGGAGATACCGGGGTTTATAGCGGGCATGATAGCTGAATTGAAAAGCTCGGTTTCAAGGAAAATCTGTCCGTCTGTAATGGAGATGACATTTGTGGGGATGTATGCCGATACGTCACCCGCCTGAGTTTCGATAATGGGAAGGGCGGTAATTGAACCGCCGCCGTATTCCTTTGCCACGCAGGCTGCGCGCTCAAGCAATCTTGAATGGAGATAGAATACGTCACCGGGATAAGCCTCACGTCCGGGAGGACGGCGGATTAAAAGGGAAAGGGCACGGTAAGCAACGGCATGCTTACTTAAATCGTCGTAGATTATCAAAACGTCCTTGCCCTGCTCACGGAAATATTCAGCCATAGCGCAGCCCGAATAGGGGGCAATATACTGAAGGGGAGCGCTTTCGGAAGCACTTGCGCAAACGATTATGGTATTATCCATAGCGCCGTTTCTCATAAGCTCGCCGGAAAGCTGCGCAACAGAGGTGCTCTTCTGACCTATTGCAACGTAGATACAGATAACACCCGTGTTTTTCTGATTTATAATAGTATCAATGGCGATCTCAGTCTTACCCGTCTGTCTGTCGCCGATGATAAGCTCTCGCTGTCCGCGTCCGATAGGTATCATACTGTCGATGGCCTTGATACCTGTCTGCAAGGGAACGCAGACGCTCTTACGCTCAATAATTCCGGGAGCCTCGGACTCAATGGGGCGGCTTCCCGCATACTCAACGGGTCCT
>JAZSAR010000172.1:0-2318 GCA_045601965.1 Clostridia bacterium | reverse complement strand
TAATTCGGGATTTTCCCTTGTTCCGCAAAAAAGGGGCAAAACTTTAAGCACTTCTCCTTTTTCATAGGCTTTTTGGGCAAGTGCGTTCATTGTTTCATACTGTTTTTCATTTATCCCTAATGCCTTTGCATATTCCGAGAAAAAATTTTCAATGATGGCATATGCTTTTCCACCACAAAGTGCAGAGCCGCAAAGAAGATGTTTTCCGAACAAGTAGGGGCGGACTTCAAGCCCCTTTTCCGCATTTTTAAAGTCCTCCGTCACCACGGAAATCTGACTTCCCGTTCCGAAGTTGATAAGCGCGCCTTTGTTATCTTTTACACTTCCGAAAAAGCTTGCCTGATTGTCGCCAATGGCAACACTTACAGGGATGCCATTAAAGTATCCCGCCACAGTATCTTCCGAAATTTCGGGAAGTGCAAGATGAGAAAGCTCAAGCGCATTTACCGCCTTTTTTAAAAAGCAGTTTTCCTTAACATCAAAAAGCCCGAAGGATGCGGCAAAGGACGGGTGAATGATTGGCGTTTTTCTTCCCGTTAGTGCCATTACCAAAGCATCCGCAATTGAGCAGAAAGTGTATGCACCCTTATCCTCAATGCCGTTTATTTTATTGTAGAAAAGAGTGGCAAAGCCATAGCCTGAGTTTACGCTTTCGCCCGTTCTTTCCTTTATTTCGTCGCAGTAGGTTTTGCTTTCAAAAAAGGCTCTGTTTCCTCTTTTATCCTGCCAGCTGTAAAGAGGAGATACTATTTCTCCCGACCTTGACAGATACACCACTCCGTGCATCTGCCCGGTTATGCCGATTGCTTTGATATCGGGGATTTTTTCCGTTAGCTCATTTGCCAGAGAAAGGGATATTTCAATTATCTTTTTTGCATCAAATTCAGCAAGGTCATCGACCGTTTCAAATTTTGAACTGTTTGAAACTGCCCTTGTACAAATAACTTTTCCCAAAGCGGAGTCATAAACCACCGCACTTATATTTGTGCTTCCTATATCTATACCTAAAAGAGCCGACATCATAGCGCCCCCTTTTTATTTATAACAAAAAAAGAATACCATATCTTAAGGCTTTTGTCAATAAAACAAGGACGGAAAGGTTTACCATAGCGCTTATTTCCGTCGCTGTGGTGTTGGCATTTTCCGAGAGAATTTTAAGTATTTTTTTATCTGTTATATCCATTTTATCAGCTCCTTATCGGATTTAAATAAATTTTAGCATATCGCAATAATTATTTCAACGAACAGCGCATAAAAAGAGCAGAACTTAACCAAAATCGCAATTCGGTTAAATTCTGCTCGGAGTTTTTAGTTTTTATTCTTTAGAGAGCATATTTTCAATAAATATCCCATAACCTCTTGTTGGATCATTCACAAAAACGTGTGTCACAGCACCGATAAGTTTTCCATTTTGAACTAAAGGTGAACCCGACATTCCCTGAACGATTCCGCCGGTTAAGGAAAGAAGCTCATCGTCCTTTACGGTGACAATCATATCCCCCTTTGCTCTGCTGTAAACCTTTTTGATTTCCACCTTATAAGGCTTTACCCCATCTCCGCCAAGCTCGGTATAAAGAAATGCCACTCCGTCCTTTACCTCATTGGAAGGTGCCGCCTTTACTTTAAGCCCTTCGCCGGAAGTAAGCCCGCTGGAATTGGCAAAAAGCCCTCCCGCCGTATTTTTAGTTATATATCCGTAAATTTTTTCATTTTCTTTGAATTTGCCTACGATTTCGCCCGGATAGCCCGACTTGCTCTGCTCTACGGAAAGAACATCGCAGTCCGTTATATAGCCCTTACGTACAATGAAATTCCGCCCCGTGTCGGAATCGGACACGGAATGCCCCAGCGTTACCACTTCGCCCTCTTTTTCATCATAAAAAGTCACCGTTCCAACGCCGGCAATACTGTCCCGCACCCACATACCTACCCTGCTTATCCCTGATTCATCCTTTATAGGTGTAATGGCAGTTTCTGAAATTTCACCGTCTCTGTCGTAAACAATTTTAAGCTCTCCTGATGATGTGGCTACTGTTTTTGAAAAATCATCGGTGTTCAATATTTCTTTTCCGTTAACGGAAAGAATTACATCTCCCCTGCGAAGCCCTGCTTCAATGGCGGGATTTTTCCCGGAAACACTTTCAAAATCTATACATATAAGCCCTTTACCATAAAGCTTTATTCCTATGATTTCTCCGCCTAAAACATATTCACGATTATCTATATTTCCCGATGCGGACACGCTTGCATCAAAGCTGTAATCCGCAGTCACATAGATAAGTGTCAATATAGATAAAATAACTGCAATTCTTTTCTTC
>JAZSAR010000171.1:0-2676 GCA_045601965.1 Clostridia bacterium | reverse complement strand
TACTGATTTTCGCAATCTTCCCCAGGAAAGATTGGATGCGGTTGTTTCATTAATTAACAACAGACCTCGAAAATGCTTGGGCTTTTTATCTCCTTTGGAGTTTATTAAAAAAAGTGTTGCACTTGGCTTGACAATCTGAGGGGCCTATGGCAAGGGAGGCTTTTATAGGTGGCATCCAGATTATACAGTCTTTATAAGCTTTGATATACAAGGGAAAAATGCAGGGGCGTTTTGGTAACAAAAGCATAATTTCTCTTGTAAAGAGATATAATACATAAAAAGTAAAGGAGAATAAAAAATGACATTCCAGGAAAAATTTGATGAAATTAAAAAGCTTACCGGAAAGAGAGTTAAGCTTGAAAGGGAGTTTGCAATTCAGATAAATATGACGGATTCAGACTGCGGCGGTGCATTTTATGCAGCATTTAAGGACGGCGTATTTTCTGTTGAGCCCTATGACTATCACGATCACGATGCAATGATTACAACGGAAAGCTATGTAATAGAAGGTCTCTTAAAGGGTGAAATCACCCCCGAGGATGCTTTTTCAACAGGCAAGGCATATGTTGAGGGCGATATGGATGCAGTAAGAGAGCTTCTTAAAAAGTGCAGGAAGAAAACTGCAAGAAAGCCTGCAACAAAAAAGACCGAAGCAGAAGAAAAGGCCCCTGCCAAAAAGGCGCCCGCGAGAAAGAAAAAAGCAGAATAAAAACCCGTTAAAATTTTCACATCAATGTTAAGCCGATGGGAGCCGAACCTCACAAGGCTTAAAAACATAAATTTTGCGTAATACTGCAGAAAATCCTGCAAATATACGCCAGTATTATTTTTGAATTTTCTTTGTCTTCCATCAAAATTTAAGGGTTTTAAGCTCTTCGACCTTAAACGCAGGAAAATTTAGTGCAATTTTAATGCGGTATGCGATAAAAATTTTCTTAGACCATTAAGGTCGTGAAAATTTTTGAGCAAAAAAACAACAGACTCGATGTCGTTGTTTTTTACTCATGGACGAAGTGAGGCTGGCGCCTTTCGAGGACGACAAATTGAAAGTGTGCAAATTTAACAAGTTTAAGGCTTGTGGTGTTAGACTTCCATCGGCTTAAAAAAATAGACACGCTTTTTGCTTAAAAAGCGTGTCTTTCAGTTGAAATAACCGGAAAAGTATGTTATACTGTATGGTGTGTAAATGTGTGAGGATATAAAATGGAGAGATTTAAGAATGAAATTATCAACTGATAGAATGTGCTTTCTTACAAAACCTTATCTTTTAACAACAAATCCTTCTGAAGAGATGAACATCCTATGGATTCAAAAGGATAAAACGGAAGGTTTTGTGGAATTCGGCAAAGATAAAAAGCTCGGCACAGTCATAAATGCGGAGTGCTTTGAAATAACGGGGCTTCGTGCACCAAGGGAAGACGGGACATATTCCGACAGGCTTGAAGACCACGAGAAAGTTTCGGTGTGGCAGTATATTGCAAAGATCGAAGGCCTTAAGCCCGGTGAAACAGTATATTACCGATGCTTCAACAGCTCGGAAAGCTCCGATGTCTATGACTTTCATACTGCTCCCGAAATAGGGGAGGGCTATAGCTTTGCACAGTTAAGCGATTTGCAGGGCCTTTCGGATTGCAACGAAACTGTGTATAAAATAGGATGTACCCATCCCGATTTCATTCTCTATTCGGGGGATGCAACCTACATAAGCTGGAGGCTTGACCAGTGGTTTGACACAGGGGAACCCTGGCAGGATGAAGAAACCAAAAAGAAAGCCTTTTTCCCTTGTATGCAACAGGAAAACGGAGCAAGACTTTTGCAGTATGCACCTATGTTTTTCTGTCCAGGTAATCACGAGCTTGACGATTTGCGTTGCTATGGCAATATGGGCTTCGGAATGATTGACGATAATTGGAACTGGTCAATTTTTATGCAGATGTTAAGGCCTCTTTATCCCGATAAAAACACGGGACTTTCCGGAAGACGCTGGTATTCTGCCACATATTCCGATTTACATATAATATCCCTTAACATAAACCGCCTTTGCTTCTGGGATTACAAAAAAGCACCGGGCTGGAGATTATATGATTCTATTGCTCCCGACAGCCCGCAGATAACCTGGCTTAAAAAAGATTTGCAGGAAGATAAATCCAAGTTCAAATGGGTAATTCAACATTTTCATATCTTAAATAAGGGGTGGGACGTGCAATTCAATTTATGTGCCCCTGAGGTTGATAACGAAGGAAACGCCCACTATCCTCATGACCATGGCGGAATGCTTATGGATTTATACTCCGAAAACGGAGTTAACGCCGTGACCTTCGGACACAGCCATGTTTACGAAAGATACTTCAGAAAATCCACTCATTATATTGAGGCGGCTTATCTTTCGGTGTGCTTCCGCCGTGGAGGGGAAGAGCCCCATCCTTCGGGACTTTTACCAATCGTAGAGGATAACTCTCAGCGCTCTTTTTTAATTGTTGAAAGGAAAGAGGGAGGGCTTTTTGCAACGGGCTATTATGCAAAGGAAAATCCAGTTCCTTTTGACGAGTATAAAATAGCGGATGAAAACGGAAAAACAGTGCCTCCGAAAGAACAATAACACCGTTAAAATTTTCACATCAATGTTAAAAAATAGACACGCTTTTTGCTGAAAAAAGCGTGTTTTTTTGTTGAAAT
>JAZSAR010000170.1:0-2489 GCA_045601965.1 Clostridia bacterium | reverse complement strand
CCCATAAACTTTCCTATTCCGTGGGTTTCATGGACAACATAATCCCCGATAGAAAGCTCAGTAAAACTTGTCAGCTCAGATGCATTTTTAAGTTTACGTCTGTATTTTTTCTTTTCAAAGGAAAGCATCTGCCTGTCGCTTATCACGACAGTTTTTATTAAAGGATACTCATATCCTCCGGAAAAGCTTCCGTGTAAAAGCAGCACCACACCGCGCTCCGGAAGGTCAGTATCATCGGTGGTAACGCTTATTCCTTTATCAGAAAGCACCTCTGAAACAGCTTTGATTCGCTCCTTGCTTCCTGCCATTACCACAACTCTGAACTTGCGCTCTTTGTAGTATAAAATGTCTTCGGTAAGCATTTCCGTGTTTCCGTTGTAGGGTTGCATGGATTTAACGGTAAGTGCCAAAAGCTCCTTCGGGCGAAAATCCGGAGTAGTCTGGGAAAGTGCCGCAAGAGATAAAATCTGTCTTTTGGTTATTTCCGATAAAAGATATGCATAATCATTTATATACTTATCCTTAACCTCTTTAAGAAGGTCGTTTTCCATAAGAGTTTTTACTCTCTCTTCTATATCCTCTTTTATCGCCTTAGCCTGCTCGCTGATTCTTACAGGTTCATCAAAAACAAAAAGGCACTCTTCTGATATATAGCTTAAAAGCGAGCCTGTTTCGTCAATTTCTCCTGCCGGAATAATTTTCACGCTGTCGCACCTTTCCGTTGAGAGCTGGCTCTCGGGATCAAAATATCTTATCGTATCTATCTCATCCCCGAAAAACTCCATTCTCACAGGATAATCAGAATCGGGAGAGAATATATCAAGGATTCCTCCCCTTAACGCAAAATTGCCCTTAGCTTCAACGGTATCGCATCTTGCATAGCCGATATCCGTAAGCTTTTCACAAAGTGAGGGCAGGTCATATTCGTCTCCCGCATTAAAAGTTATCATTCCTTCATAGAAAGCATCCTTCGGGGTAACAAGCTGCAAAAGCGAGCCTACCGATGCAATTACAAAGGGAGCGTTTTCCGACATATAAAGGCTCCTGAGTTTTTCATAGAGCGCATCGTGTCCCATGGCATCAACCTTACGCAGCGATAGCTCTTTTTCCTTTATGTGCATGGTTTCGTAAACAAAGGGCTTTATGTCGTTTTCAAGTTTTTTTGCCGTTCGGTCATTGGCTGAGAGTATAAAAATTTTTTTACCCGTATGGCAAAAAAGGCTGTATAAAAGATGGGCCTTTTCAGCCTCCGTCACTCCCGTGACGTGGATGGGACCTTCACCGCTTTTTACAGCCTTGAGTATTTTTTTGTATTCTTCCGATTCCGATAGAATCTTTTCAAATACCGACATTATTTATCTCCTTCTGCCCGGTTATATAAATTCATCGCCTCATCGGCTCTGCCTTTTACAAAAAGCTTACAGATATCCGGGATTTTCTTTGCAGCTTCAATCATTATTGCCGTTTCTTCTTTTGAAAAATGCCCCAGAACATGATTTACCATATCGCTCTTTGCACTGCCTATGCCAAGGCGCACTCTTAAAAATTTATCACTGCCAAGATGGTAGATGATGGATTTCATTCCGTTATGTCCCCCTGCACTTCCTGAAGGACGGATGCGGATTTTCCCTGCCGGAAGCGCCGCCTCGTCAAATATTACCATCAGATTGGATATTGGAATTTTGTAATAATCCATAATTTCCCTTATAGCCTCGCCGCTGTTGTTCATAAAGGTCTGAGGCTGTGCCAGGATAACTTGTTCTCCTTCTATTTTCCCTTCTCCTATCAAAGCCTTATGCTTTATCTTTTTAAGCGGAATATCATAATAAGAAGAAAGAACACTTATTGCTTCAAATCCCACATTGTGTCTGGTATTAACATAGTCCTTTCCGGGATTTCCCAGACCTGCTATAAGATACATAAAATCATTCCTTTTCTATTTTTACACGACTTTGTGCCGAAGGCACATTTTTGTTCCTTCAGCTCATATATCTTATTATATATCAAAACAAAGAAAAAGGCAAACCTTTTTTAGGTTTACCTTCAGTCTCTTTATTCTTCAATTGCCGGCTCTTCCTTAAGATATTCTTCATATCTTTCGATAATAGCCTTATGAAGCTCTTCTCTCGCTTCGGTGGTGATAGGATGAACAATATCCTTGAACTCACCTGTGGGCGTCTTTCTGCTGGGCATTGCCACAAACATTTTTTCGTTTCCATCTATTATCTTTATGTCATGCACTACAAAAGCATCGTCAAATGTTACGGAAATCACTGCTCTCATTTTTCCCTCTGCGCTTGTTTTTCTAATTCTAATGTCGGTAATCTTCATAATGTCTGAATCCACCTTTCATTAAGTAAAGCACATCTTCTGACTTTACCTTTAATCAATTTGATTTTATCACTATTTAATAAAAATGTCAACACATATTTTTGTTTTTTTGTCACTTTGCCTATTTCAGTGTCAAAAAAATATACAAAATAACCAAA
>JAZSAR010000169.1:0-3624 GCA_045601965.1 Clostridia bacterium | reverse complement strand
GGCTCGTCCAAAAGAAGCATATCATATTTTCCGAGGAGCAGACGGCATAAAAGAAGCCTTGTCTTTTCGCCACCCGAAAGAGACTTAAATTTTCTTTCAAAATCAGCTTCCTTAAAGCCGAGACCGATTAACGCTCCTTTAGCGCGGCTTTTATATTCAAAGCCGCCCTCACGCTCATAGCACTGCATTAAGTAATCCTGTCTTTTTATTCTGCTTTCGGTATCTATGCTTCCTTTTTCAAGCTCAAGTCTTATATCCTCAAGCTCTTTTTCGATATCAAGAAGGGAAGTAAATTCTGCCATAACCTCTTCCCATATGGTTTTATCTGAATCATATTCGATGTTCTGGCGCATATAACCCATTTTAAGGGTGGGTGCTATGAAAAGATTTCCCGAATCCAAGCTCATCTCCCCCGTAAGCACCTTAAAAAGAGAGGTTTTGCCGGCGCCGTTTACGCCTACAAGTCCAACCCTCTCACCTTCGTCAATATGAAAATCAAGGCTTTCGAAAAGACATTCCTCACCGAAATACTTACTTCCGCCCTTTAATGTTATCAATGCCATTTTATCACTCCTGAACTTATATTTTATCAGCGAAAAAGATTTCTGTCAACAAATTGTTGCATAAATGTTGATTTTTGCGGTCTTTTATGCTATAATTAACCCATTAAATTCCGGAGGTGGAAAAATGGAAGAATTCAAGGATACCTTAGAGGGCAGAAACCCGGTTACGGAAGCACTGCGTTCAGGTCGTGCCATTGATAAAATATATGTTAAAAAAGGCGACGCCACCTTAACAAGAATAATCGCCCTTGCAAATGAGAAGAAAATCCCCGTTTCATACGTTCTCGGCGAAAAGCTTGACGAAATGAGCGAAACAGACCATCATCAGGGCGTAATCGCAAAGGCGGCGGCAAAGGAATATGTTTCGGTTGACGAAATCCTTGCCATTGCGAAGGAGAAAAACGAGGACGCCTTTATCGTAATCTGCGACAGGATAACAGATCCCCACAATTTAGGTGCAATAATAAGAAGCGCCAATGCCGCAGGTGCTCACGGCGTAATAATTGCAAAGCACGAGGCTGTGGGGCTTTCTGCCGTTGTCGAAAAGGCAAGCGCAGGTGCTCTTTCCTACACCCCCGTTGCCAAGGTTACGAACATAACAAAAACAATAGAAGCTCTTAAAAAAGAAGGCTTATGGATTGCAGGTGCCGCAGGCGGCGGGGACAATATGTACCGCTGTAACTTAACGGGCCCTCTTGCCATAGTAATAGGAAACGAGGGGGACGGCATTGCACCGTTGGTTCTTAAAAACTGCGACTTTTCCGTTTCCATCCCCATGTTCGGGCAGACAGAATCATTAAATGCATCCTGTGCCGCAAGTATACTTTTATACGAAGCGGTAAGACAAAGAAATAACAAATAATAAAAGTGAGGTATATAATATGAAAGCAATAGTAACAGTTGTAGGTCAGGACACCGTAGGCATCATTGCCAAAGTAAGCACATTTTTGGCTGAGTCCAAGGTTAATATTTTAGACATTTCCCAGACAATTATGGGTGAAACCTTCACCATGATTATGATGGTTGACACATCCCTTTCAGAAAAGAGCTTTGATGAGCTTAATTCCGGTCTCAATAAAGTGGGAGAAGAGCTGGGCGTTAATATAATCATCCAGAATCAGAAGCTTTTTTCCGCTATGCACAGAATATAAGGAGGCGACAGAATGTTTACCTCTTTTGAAATCGGCGAAACATTGGAAATGATACAAAAGGAGCATCTTGACGTACGTACAATCACAATGGGTATTTCACTTCTTGACTGTATGTCAGGTGACTCTAAGATCTGTGCCGACAACGTATATGATAAAATCTGCAAAAAGGCAGAAAACCTTGTAAAAACCGGTGAGGAAATCGAAAAGGAGCTTGGCGTTCCGATTATAAACAAAAGAATTTCGGTTACTCCCATTTCCATAATCGCTTCGGCATCGGGCGATCCTTTAGCTCTTGCAAGGGCACTTGACAAAGCGGCTAAAAACGTTGGCGTAAACTTTTTAGGCGGATATTCCGCCCTTGTGCAGAAAGGCTTTTCCGATGCGGATTTACGTTTTGTTGACTCCATCCCCGAGGCACTTGCCACAACGGATATTGTATGCTCCTCGGTTGCTGTAGGCTCCACCAAGGCAGGCATAAATATGGATGCGGTAAAGAAAATGGGAGAAATCATAAAGGAAACCGCACGCCTTACGGAAAAGAATGACGGATTTGGCTGTGCAAAGCTGGTTGTTTTCTGCAACCCCGTTGAGGATAACCCCTTTATGGCAGGTGCTTTCCACGGCGTAAGTGAGCCCGAAACCGCCATAAATGTCGGTGTATCAGGCCCCGGTGTTGTAAAATGTGTGCTTGATAAAATGCAGGGTCAGCCCATAGACAAGGTGGCAGAAGCAATTAAGAAAACCGCATTCAAAATTACCAGAATCGGTCAGCTTGTTGCAAAGGAAGCTTCAAAGCGCTTAAATGCTCCCTTCGGAATAGTTGACCTTTCCCTTGCCCCCACTCCTGCAGTGGGCGATAGTGTAGCAAGAATCTTAGAGGCGATGGGACTTGAGACCTGCGGAACCCACGGAACTACCGCAGCCCTTGCCCTATTAAACGATGCCGTTAAAAAAGGCGGCGTAATGGCAAGCTCCAACGTAGGTGGCTTATCAGGCGCATTTATCCCTGTAAGCGAAGACGAGGGAATGATTGCCGCCGCAAGAAGCGGTGCTTTAACATTGGAAAAGCTTGAAGCTATGACCTGTGTTTGCTCCGTTGGTCTTGATATGATTTGTATTCCGGGAGACACCCCCGCTTCCACAATTTCTGCAATTATTGCAGACGAGGCGGCAATCGGTATGATAAACAATAAAACTACCGCAGTAAGACTTATCCCCGCTCCCGGCAAAACCGTGGGAGACACCGTGGAATTCGGTGGATTACTTGGTACCGGCCCCGTTATGAGCGTAAATAAAGCATCAAGTGAAGAATTCATTGCCCGCGGCGGAAGAATCCCCGCACCCATCCATTCCTTAAGAAACTAAACGGTATATAAAAAGCCACCCTCAGAGGGTGGCTTTTTTGTTTGGCGTCGCTAAGAGGATTCGAACCTCCGACCTACCGCTTAGGAGGCGGTCGCTCTATCCTGCTGAGCTATAACGACACATCAGTATTAGTTATTTTACCCCACACTCTCCCTTTTGTCAAGAACTGATTAAACTTTTTTAAAAAAGGTCTTTATTTTTCTTCCTTTAAATGATATAATATATTGTTGGAGATAAAAAGGAGGGCTTTCAGATGAAAAAAAAGAAAAAATTTGAAGCCGAAGATTATAAAATGTGCATAAACTGCCTTATGGCAAAACCACTTAACGACGGTGAGATTGTCATATGTCAGAAGCACGGTCTTAAAAACCACACCGATGCCTGCCGACATTTTGAAATCAATCTTCTCGCTATAACCCCCAAAAAACTAAGAACATTCAATACCACATTTTCAGAAGAAGATTTTAAATTATAAGGAGAATTGTTATGGATTACTTAAAGTATGGAATACTCGGCCTTGTTCAGGGGCTTACAGAATTTTTACC
>JAZSAR010000168.1:0-21035 GCA_045601965.1 Clostridia bacterium | reverse complement strand
TTGTACTTTCTGATACGTTTGGTTTTTCCGAAGTGCTTCCTGAAGAAGGTGTATCAGATGTTGTTCCTTGTTCTCCTTCAAGGTTTATTTCTGCAATAGCTGCAAAATCCTTATTTGTCTCCGTTATTGTAAGACGTACCTTTTTCGCCTTAACGGTTTTTCCGAAATCAACAGTCTTTTCGTCATAGTTTTCTTCCATTGTGCCGGATACTACTTTTGTCCAGTTATCGGAATCATCCGCACTTACGTAAACCTCATAGGCTTTTATGAGACCTGTGGGGTTGCCGGATCTTGGCAGGATTTTAAGTGCCGAAACATCCGTTGCTTCGGGAAGAGTAATTACCACCTCGTGAGGACAGGGAACCTGACTTGTTATATTAGTTCCGTCATCCTCATAGTCGGAGTGCCAGTAGGTGTCGCTTCTTCCGTCAACCATATTTGCAGGATGGTTATAGCTCTTATAGTCGGAGGCTGTTACCTTCCAGCCCTTTCTGCTTATGGTTTTACCTGCTACACCTTCCGCCTTTGTTCCCTCAACTTTTACTGTCTCTGTGCTTCCGTCGGGAAGTGCTCTGCTTTTGTCCCACTCGGAAAGAAGATCAAACTCCGTTAAAACGCCGTATCCATTATGAGAGCTTGTTATTACAAAGCGTACCTTTTTAACGGTGATGTTTTCATCGAAGCGCACATACTTGGGAGTCCAGTCGTTTACGAAATTACCCTTTGAAGCAAAGTACCAGTCTCCGTTATCCTCTTCGGAGTAGTAAAACTCATAGCCCGTGATGTTTCCCGTAAGGTTTCCTGTTCTGGGGCATATTCCGAAGCCCGAAATTGTTGCAGCTTCAGGAAGTGTTACATTTATTTCATAAGGGGGCTCATCGTGACTTGTGATGGCACCGTCTGCTTCCACATAATCAGAATGCCAGAAGGTATCTGTTCTTCCGTCAACCAGATTAAGGGGCCCGTTGTGGGGCTGCTTTGAGCAGGATGTTGTAACAGTCCAGCCCTTTCTTTCTATAAACTGACTTGTGTCATAGTCTGCTGCCGAAACGGAAGCGACAAATGAAAGTGCAGATATTAAAACGGAAAGTGTTAAAATAACAGATAATATTTTTTTCATTTATATCGCCTCCTTAATTAAGATGGGCAAGTACGCCCTTTGCTGTTTCCACATCAGCCTCGCGCTGACTTAATACATACACTCCGTCGCCTATCGGATTTACGCTCCAGCCGAAGCACTCTGAAAGAACCGAAACAGGAATATAGATAATTCCGTTATTTACCAAAGTCGGTGCAGAAAGAGCGGTTTCCTTTCCGTCAACGAAAGCAACCTTACTTCCAAGTTCTGTATTAATCCACTGAAAATCGGTGATTTCTCGGTTTGTAAGTTCGTGAGTCTTTATGTAGAGCATATTGAGAAGATAATCATAGGTGATTTTTGTTTCACCGTAACCCATAAATTCTTCCATTGCGGTCATGGGAACATAAAGTGTTCCGTTTTCCTCGTATGCAGTAACTCTTATATCGGCATCGTAAACATTCATCTTTGCGCCGTCAACAATCATCTTTTGGCTTCCCGCCTTAAGGATTGTTGTGTCAAAGAGCTTGTTACGCTCTGCATCACTCAATGCTGTCTGGGGAATTTCGGTATATAGATAGTTGAATCTTCCTACAGGTGCCGATGAGCCTTCGGTGTAGAAGTTCATAAGCTCGCCTTTGGCATCAATATTGTCTGTCCACTTGAATTCAAGCTCGGCTGCTCCTGTTTCTCCGATTAAGCTTCTCGGAATTTTAACCTGCATTACGTTTCCGGAAACGGTATATTCAACATTTCCTAAAGGAGCAGTATTAAATTCGTTTCCGTTAAAGGCTGAAAGCACACCCATGCCGGAAAGATTTAATACATAGTCATAGCCTTCCCAGCCCGTTGCCTTGTTACGGTCTGTATTAATATAGAGAACCATTGCATTTTTGTGGGTGGTAACAATGTCCTTTTCTGTTTTAACGTAGAAATAGAAGTTGTCCTTATCCCTTGCAACTTTGCTTCTTACAATGTGGTTTATAACCTCTGTCTTATAATGAAGCTTATTTCCGTCCTTATCACAGAATCCGTCGGCATCACGTTCATAACCGCCGTCGGTATTGATAAATTCGGGGGTAACCTCCGCCCACGCCGATGCATCGCCTGTTATATCAATCGTAACCTCGGATGATGCCACGGGTGCGGGACGGGTTCCCTTATACTTTCTTGAAAAGTCTGTAAGGAGCATATAATAGTCGTCCTTAAGCTCTCCCTTGGTGGGCTCAAAGTCACGGCTGTTTTCAGAGTCGTAAAGGTCTATAAATGCGTTAGCCTGTCCGCCGTAGTTAAGTGCTCTTGCTGTGTTCCACTCGTTCCATCCATCAACAAATACATAGGCAGGGTCAGTATCAAGCACACGTGATGCCTGCTCCTTGAAGAAATAGCCCTGATGGAAAGCACCCGGAGCATAATCTTCGCCAAAGGCTTCGGTATAGCTCTTTCCCTTACAGTAGGGATCGGAGAATATACCTGTTCCCGCAGAGCCGAATACGGTGGATTCATTTATTGCCATACCGAGGCCCATACATTCAACTCTTCCGTCCTCGGTTAATCCCCATTCATACTGAGGATAGTTTTCAAGCCACAGCCAGCTCTTTTCATCGGGGGTTTTGGGGCCATTTGCTCTGTCGCCGTGTCCTCTTATTGTAAAGAAATCAAGAAGGAAGTCTGCCATTTCCCTTTCTGCCTTGTCACCTTCTCTAACCGCCCAGTAAATTTCGTTGCTTCTTACCTGAATAAGCATGGGCTTTCCGTCCACGGTAAACCACAAGTCCTTATAATCTTCATATGTGTGGAAGTTATAATACATCGCCTTTAAGCTGTTGAAACGGTTTTCCGCATCCCAGCCCATCTGAAGGTATGCACTTACCTTAGGTGCATTAACGCCTGCCGCCCTTGCATCGTGGAAAGCGTTAAGCAAAACGGTCATGGGATAAGCATAGCAGTTCTGATAGTTGGTGTAGTCAAAGAAAATCGCATCAACACCCGCTGCAGACATAAGCTCAGCCTGCTTACGGTATGTCCAGTAATCAAAGGAAGTGTAAAAGCCGTAGATGGGTTCATCCCAGTAGCAGGAAGCGCCTTGCCACTCGGAATGGTAATAGTCATCCTTTGCTTCAGGGTTTGCCTTGATTACTTCGGGAATAATCTTTGCCTTTGAAGTGCTTCCGATGTGCCAGTCCCAGTAGAACATAGCAATTTTATGTGTTCCCGCCTTGACGGGGCCTGTTTCTTCAAAGTCCGCCAGTTTTCTTCCCACATTGTCAACCGCTGTCCAGGTGTCGCTGTAGTTGTCAACTATGGCTGAATCGGGAACGGGAGCAACCGACTCTCTCGCCCATTCATCTTCCGAAAAGGTCACATCGTAAACAGTAAGATATGTGCCTGATTCGTTGTAGGTCTGGCATAAATATACATCGTGCCTGCCCGAAACTTCCTTTATATTACCGCCGTATTCCTTTTTATCCAGAACCTCGGACATTATGTTGATATATCCGATGCACTCTCCGCCCACCGGATCGTCAATATAAATTCTTAAAATTTCGCCGTTGCCCTTTTTCGCAAGAGAGTCAACCTGCGTCGCAGTAATTCTTATGGATTTTATTCCCGTTAAATCCACATCGGAAAAACAAAGCTTTCCGTTTTCAGGGTCATAGGGAGACCAGAAGGTGGTTTTACCTCCCGAAACTTCAACCCCTATTGTTTTTTCCTTATCGTACTCGGAAACTGACAGCGTAACCCCTTTTGCCAGCGCGGGCACCGTCATGGATATAACCATGAGTACGGAAAGGATGAAGCATAAACATCTTTTCATTAAAAAACCTCCTTTTATACACTTAACTATATTTTATCAGAATATTTTGCAATTTTCAAGCACTATATTGGCTTATTTTTGCACTATTTTGACTTTTAGCAAATAAAATCCCATAAAGGATTTTATTTGCGAGAGTTTTACAAAACGACCGTGAGGCAAATCGCCGAACAGTTTTGTGAAACAAAAGACATCAAAACCCAAATCGGGTTTTGCAAAATAGCCTCAGAAAAAGCTGTCTTAATGCTTGTTCTTACCTCCCAAATCCCCACTTTTTTGGTTTTCTGTGTTTTTCTTTTTATTTTTGTTAGTTTCTCTTGACTTTTGTGAAGATATGTTGTATTATATATATTAGCGGAATATCCTTATTCCGAAAATGCCAGGAAAGGAGCCTTTTCATGAAGCTGGTTGTGTCGGACCTTGATGGAACGATTTTAAAACGCGGCGAGAAAGAGCTTAACAGAAACATTCTTTCAGCCATTGAATACATACTTTCAAATAATGTAGCCTTTGCCGTGTCGTCGGGCAGAACCTATGTGGAGCTGAAAAAGTTCTTTGCCCCATTTGAAAATGATATCTACTTTATGGCAAACGACGGAGCCCAGACTATATATAAGGAAGAAACTCTGTCGCATTTCCCCTTGAAGGCGGATTTTGCATCCCCCTCCTACGCCCTTCACGGAAAGTATATGACCTACATAAAAACAGGGGACGTGCCTTTAACCCGCAGGATATTAAAGGAATATCACAACCATGTAAAGGTGCTGGACGATTCCTTCCCCGATGAGCCGGTTTATAAAATTACCGACTATGCAAAGGTGAAGTTTGATGCACTCCCCCTTGTCTATAAGGACAGAGCGATGAATGAATACATTGCAGATGGCGTTGACAAGGGCATTGCACTAAAACTCCTCTTGGAGCATTTAAAAATTCCGAAAGAAGAATGTTGCTCCTTCGGGGACAACTTTAACGATATACCAATGTTTAACGAGTCCGGCTTAAGTTATGCCGTGGCAAACGCTCTCCCCTCCGTCAAGAAGGCGGCAGACAAGGTTTGCACAGGGCTCGACACCGAAATTAGAAAATTAATCTGATAAGAAAGGATTGACTTATATGAACTTTACAATTAAAGAAACAGAAAGAAGCGAAAGAATCGGCCGCTTAATTGAAAATCTCTTTAAGAAGATGCCCGAAATTGAAGCTGACCGTGCCGTTCTTTTAACAGAATCCTACAAGCAGACGGAAAACCTTCCTATTATAGAAAGACGTGCAAAGGCATTCTGTCACATTCTCCGTAATATTCCCATCACCATCCGTGACGAGGAATTAATCGTAGGTAGTGCCACAAAGGTTTCAAGAGGATGTCAGACCTTCCCCGAATTTTCTTATCAGTGGCTCTTGGATGAGTTTGACACCGTTGAGACAAGAAGCGCAGACCCCTTTAAGATTTCCGAGGAAACAAAGGCACGTCTTCGTGATGCATATTCCTACTGGAAGGGAAAGACTTCATCCGAGCTTGCAGAAGCAACCATGGCAAAGGAAACCTTAACCGCCATGGAGCATAACATCTTCACTCCCGGCAACTACTTCTACAACGGCGTAGGACATGTAACGGTAAACTACGGCGAGGTTCTTGCAATCGGTCTTAAGGGAATTATGGCAAAGGCTGAAAAGGCACTTTCCGAAATGTGCGTTGCCTGTGAAGATTATATAGAAAAGTCAGCTTTCCTCCGTGCAGTGATCGAAAGCTTAAAGGGCGCCATCGAATATTCCAAGCGTTATGCAGTATTGGCACGCGAAATGGCTGACAAGGAAGGCAATTCCGTAAGAAGAAAAGAGCTTATGGATATCGCAGCAGCCTGTGACAGTGCTCTCGAAAACGGCGCAAAGAGCTTCCGTGAAGCTTGCCAGGCATTCTGGTTTGTTCAGCTTTTGATTCAGACAGAATCCTCCGGTCACTCCATCTCTCCCGGACGTTTCGACCAGTATATGTATCCTTATTATAAGGCTGACATCGAAAAGGGTGCAATCACTCAGGAAGAGGCTCAGGAATTAATCGACTGTGTATGGGTTAAGCTCAACGACTTTACCAAAGTCAGAGACGCCGCAAGTGCAGAAGGCTTTGCAGGCTACAGCTTATTCCAGAACTTAATTGCCGGCGGTCAGACAAAAGAAGGATTGGACGCTACAAACGAACTTTCCTTTATGACAATATATGCAACAATGCACGTTGCACTTCCCCAGCCTTCCTTCTCAGTTCGAGTATGGAACGGCTCACCCCACGAATTCTTAATGGCGGCAGCCAAGCTCACAAGACTGGGCTACGGTCTTCCCGCATACTATAACGACGAGGTTATAATTCCCGCCCTGGTTTCCCGCGGTCTTACAATGGAGGATGCAAGAGATTACAACATCATCGGTTGTGTTGAGCCTCAGAAGTCCGGTAAGACAGAGGGATGGCACGATGCCGCATTCTTCAATATGTGCCGTATTATGGAGCTTACCTTCCACAACGGTATGGATAAGGGTGTTCAGGTTGGCCCCAAAACAGGCGAGGTAACAGAATTTACAACATACGAAGAATTCTTCAATGCTTATAAAAAGCAGATGAGCTATGCAATCCGCCTTATGGTTAATGCGGATAACGCAATTGACGTGGCTCACGCAAAGCGTTGTCCCCTTCCCTTCCTATCTTCAATGATTGAAGACTGCATAGGAAGAGGTAAATCTGCTCAGGAAGGCGGCGCAGTTTACAACTTCACAGGTCCCCAGGGCTTCGGTATCGCAAATATGGCAGACGCCTGCTATGCAATAAAGAAGCTTGTATTTGAAGAAAAGAAATTTACTCTTGCTGACTTCAAGAACGCTATGGATGAAAACTTCGGTGAAGGCATTTCCGATGAGGATGCAACAAAGATTACAACAGAAATCGTTCGTCAGCTTGTATCAGGCGGTATGGAAATCACAGATAACCAGATTGCCGAAATATTCAAGAAGGCAAAGGGCGCAGGTAACGGAAAGTATACTGCATTACTCGAAGCAATCGAAGCACTTCCCAAGTTCGGTAACGACATTATGGAGGTTGACGCCATTGCCCGTGAAGTAGCATACACCTATACAAAGCCCCTTGAAAAGTTCAAAAATCCCAGAGGCGGTATGTTCCACGCAGGACTTTATCCCGTATCCGCAAACGTTCCCCTTGGTGCACAGACAGGTGCAACCCCCGACGGAAGAAGAGCATACACTCCCGTTGCAGACGGTGTATCACCCGTTGCGGGCCGTGACGTTAAGGGCCCCACAGCATCAGCAAACTCCGTTTCAAGACTTGACCACTTTATAGCTTCCAACGGAACGCTCTTCAATATGAAGTTCCATCCCTCTGCACTTAAAGGACAGAGCGGTCTTGAAAGCTTCGTTGCACTGGTAAGAGGTTACTTTGATCAGAAGGGCAGCCATATGCAGTTTAACGTGGTAAGCCGCGAAACACTCCTTGATGCTCAGGCACATCCCGAAAACTATAAAAACTTAGTTGTAAGAGTTGCAGGTTATTCCGCACTCTTCACCACACTTTCAAAATCCTTGCAGGATGACATTATCAAACGTACCGAACAGGGTGGATTTTAATGGATAAATACGATGTAAAAGGAAGAATTTTTGACATTCAGAAATTCTCCGTACACGACGGGCCGGGAATCCGCACCATCGTTTTCCTTAAAGGCTGTGCCTTAAGATGTAAATGGTGCTGTAACCCCGAATCCCAGTCATTTGAAATACAGAATATGACTCTCGGCGGAAAAACAAAGGTTGTAGGAAGAGATGTTACCGTCCGCGAGGTTATAGACGAGGTATTAAAGGACAGAATTTATTTCAGACGAAGTGGCGGCGGCCTTACCTTATCAGGCGGCGAAAGCCTTCTTCAGGCTGATTTTGCGGCAGCACTCCTTGCAGCCGCAAAGGAAAACGGGCTTACCACGGCAATTGAGTCCACAGGCTTTGCACCTTTTTCCACAATTCAGAAAATTCTCCCCCACCTTGACTACTACCTTATGGACATAAAGCATATGAACTCGGAAAAACACAAGAAGTTCACAACCCAGCCCAACGAGAGGATTTTAGAAAACGCTCCCAAAATTGCAGAGCGTGTAAAATTAACCGTAAGAGTTCCCGTAATTCCCGGCTTTAACGATACACCCGAGGAGATAAGAGACATCGCCACCTTCGCAAAAACATTGACAGGCGTTACGGAAATTCACATTCTCCCCTATCACCGCTTAGGGGCTGACAAATACGCAGGCCTTGGCCGTGAATACGAGCTTAAGGACATCCTGCCTCCCACGGACGAACATATGGAAATGCTTAAAGGCGTTGCCGAGTCCGTCGGATTAAAATGTCAGATAGGCGGCTGACCTTTATAAGAAAGGAAGATTCCGATGGAAATATTGCACGATAAAGCAAGAATAGTCCAGGAGCTGGTTCCCGGCAAGCAGATAACTCTTGCCCACATCATCGCAAACCCCGATGAAGTTTTATACCAGAAGCTGGGACTTGACACATCAATTGATTACACAAGCAGTGCAATCGGCATACTCACAGTATCCCCTGCCGAAACCGCAATAATCTGCGGTGACATTGCAATAAAGTCCTCCGGTGCGGAGCTTGGCTTTGTTGACCGCTTTTCAGGCTCACTCATAATCACAGGCACCGTTTCCTCCGTTGAGGAATCCCTCCGTGCAATCTGTGCTTACTGCAAAGAAAAGCTTGGCTATACGGTGTGCGAAATAACAAAGACATGATTAAAAGAAAGCACAAGCGTCTTTTACTCTTAGGCAGAAGCGAGGCGGGAAAAACCACACTCACCCAGGCAATAAGAGGACAGACCGTTGATTACGTTAAAACCCAGGCAATCGCCATGGACGATATTTTAATTGATACACCGGGCGAATACATACAAACCAAAAACCTGGGGACAGCCATTGCCATCTATTCCTACGAAGCGGATGTAATAGGTCTTCTTTTAAGCGCAACAGAGCCCTATTCCCTTTATCCTCCCTGCATCACCTGTATGACACCGAAAGAGGTAATCGGAATAGTAACCAAGATAGACCACAAAAACGCAAACATAAAAAATGCGGAAAACTGGCTTCGTCTGGCAGGCTGTAAGAAGATATTTTTCGTCAATTCCACCGCAAACCAGGGGATAGACGAGCTTAAGGATTATTTGGGATGGACAGATAAAACCAACAAATCCACAGAAAAAAAGTAAAAAAACAACATTTTATTGTTGACAAACCAAAGATAATGTGATAATATTATGTTGTCGAATATTCTTTAAGAAGAAGGAGAAATGATTTATGGTAAACGAATACGAAATCAAAAAACAAATTTGCGACATCGGTAAAAGAATCTATGACAAGGGAATGGTTGCTTCCAACGACGGTAACATTTCTGTTAAGATCGGTGAAAACGAATTCCTTTGCACACCCACAGGCGTTTCCAAGGGCTTCATGACACCCGACTATATCTGTAAGGTTGACGGCGACGGTAAGGTAATTTCCGCAACAGGCAATTTCCGTCCCTCCTCCGAAATCAAGATGCATATGAGAGTTTATAAGCAGAGACCTGACGTTAAGGCTGTTGTTCACGCTCATCCCCTTTATGCAACAAGCTTTGCAATTGCAGGTGTTCCGCTTACAGCACCCATCATGCCCGAAGCTGTAATCGCACTTGGTTGCGTTCCGATTGCTGATTACGGTACACCCTCCACAGAGGAAATTCCCGATGCAGTTGAAAAGTACCTTCAGCACTTTGATGCTGTACTCCTTGCAAACCACGGTGCTCTTTCCTTCTCTGACAGCCTTCTTTCTGCTTATCACAAGATGGAATCCGTTGAGTTCTATGCTCAGCTTCTCTATCAGTCAAAGCAGCTCGGCGGTCCCAAGGAGCTTTCCAAGGAACAGGTTAAGAGACTTTACGAAGTTCGCCGTGCATTCGGTATGACAGGTAAGCACCCCGCTGACATCTGCTTAAATGCAAAAGCAGGAGTTCAGAGCTGCCACAACTGCCACCAGGGCGTTGAAGAAGGCGGATGTTCTTCCTCTTGCTCCGATGCAGAGCTTATCGCTCAGATCACAAAGAAAGTAATGGAAAGCCTCGGAAAGTAATTTCCGTTATATAAAGGATGGTTTTATGGACGAGAAAGATTTAAGAAAAATCGTCGATGCCGTAAAGGATAATATAAAATCGCCTTCCTTTAATATGGGTAGTTCTTCTACTTACAAAACAGATAACATAACCTTGAATACTGCAAAGCTTTTAGCGGAAGCCGTTGAAAAGGAAGCAGCAAAGGTTGGTGTGAAGGCGGTAATCGCCATTACAAATTCCGGTGCAAACCCGATTTTGATTCACGCAACCGATGATTCCTTCATCGCAAGCTATGATGTTGCTTTGCAGAAGGCATATACCTCTGTGGCACTTAAGATGCCCACAAGCGCTTTAAAGAGCATGGCTCAGCCAAACCAGCCATTATACGGAATACAGTTTACAAATGACTGCCATATCGTGGTGTTCGGCGGCGGCGATCCCTTAAAGATTGGCGATGCTGTTGTCGGAGGCCTGGGCGTTTCAGGCGGAACAGAGGAACTGGATACCTACCTTTCAGCCTACGGTGCTGATTATTTCAAAAATAATCTCGTCTGAGAAGAAAGGAAGGTTACAATGCAAAGCATAACAGATGACTTTGCGAAAAATGCCGAAAAGCTGGCTGAAACGGTTAAAGGCAACGCAAAAGTAACCGTTCCTTCCGATAAAAAAGGCGAGTTTATCTACCACCTTATTGAAAACGGCGGTTATCCGGCATCAAGGGCGCAGGCAGAAACAATTTTCCGTGTTTCAAAGAATACAAAAAGCATAAGTGCAGTACTCTTTGCCTGCCACGCAATTACAAACGCAACACCCAAATTCATCATCTACGATTCCTTTAATGGCGACAGTCTCTTGGAGAAGGAACTTCCCTTCCCCGCGATCGGCGTCATTGAGGGCGACATAATAAAACAAAATAAATCTGAGAGGAGAATAGCTATGGATATTAACCAGGACAAAATTCAGGCTATTGTTCAGCAGGTTCTTTCCGAAATGAATCAGTCAGCTGCACCCAAGGCAAGTGCTCCTAAGGCAGCAGGCCCCATTCCGAAAACAAGCCGCGCAGCAATGCTCACAAAGCTTGAAAACTACGAAATCAAGGAATTCCCCATCCCCGAGCTTGGCGATGACGACATCCTTGTTAAGGTAGAAGGCTGCGGTGTCTGCGGAACAGATGCTCATGAATTCAAGAGAGACCCCTTCGGTCTTATCCCCGTTGTACTCGGTCACGAGGGAACAGGTGAGATTGTAAAGATGGGTAAAAATGTCAAGAAAGACAGCGCAGGAAAGCCCCTCGCAGTAGGCGACAAGGTTGTAACCTGTATGATTTTCAAAGACAACCCCGACATCACAATGTTTGACTTAAATAAGCAGAATGTAGGCGGTGCAGACGTTTACGGACTTCTTCCCGACGACGACATTCACTTAAACGGATGGTTTGCTGATTACATAGTAGTAAGAGGCGGTTCTACCGTATTTAATGTAAGCGACCTTGACTTAGATTCAAGAATCTTAATCGAACCCTGTGCAGTTTTAATCCACGCAGTTGAGCGTGCAAAGACAACAGGAATCCTTCGCTTCAACTCAAGAGTTGTTGTTCAGGGCTGCGGCCCCATCGGACTCATCTGTATCGCAATACTTCGTACAATGGGTATCGAAAACATCGTTGCAGTTGACGGTGAGGATAAGAGACTTGACTTTGCCAAGGAAATGGGCGCAACCGGCACAGTAAACTTCAAAAACCACAAAGGTGTTGAAGAGCTTGCCAAGGGTGTTGAAAATGCATTCGGCGGCTATCTTGCTGACTTTGCATTCCAGTGCACAGGCTCCCCCATCGCTCACGCAAACATCTATAAGTTCATAAGAAACGGCGGCGGTCTTTGCGAGCTCGGCTTCTTCATCAACGGCGGAGACGCAACAATCAACCCCCATTTCGATATTTGCTCAAAGGAAATCACAACAGTTGGTTCTTGGGTATACACACTTCGTGACTATGCCACAACCTTCGATTTCTTAAAGAGAGCTAAGGGAATCGGTCTTCCGATTGGAAAGCTTATCACACATAAGTTCCCCCTTTCCGAAATCAACGAAGCTCACAAGACAAATCTTGCAATGAGCGGACTTAAAATCGCAATCATTAATGAATAATAAATAAAAAAGAATTTAATTTTTAGGAGGATATCAAAATGGCAAAAGAAGCATTAGGTATGATTGAAACAAGAGGTTTAACCGCAGCTGTTGAAGCAGCAGATGCAATGGTTAAGGCTGCCGAAGTAGTACTTATCGGCACAGAAAAGATCGGTTCCGGTCTTGTAAGCGTTATGGTTAGAGGCGATGTAGGTGCTGTTAAGGCTGCTACAGAAGCTGGAAGCGCTGCTGCATCCAGACTTGGTGAGCTCATCGCTGTACACGTAATTCCCAGACCCCACGAAGACGTTGAAAAGATCCTTCCCAAGTTCTGATTTATTACCTTTTAACGAAAGGCGGTAAATAACATGGCTGAAGAAAAGAAAACTGCTCCGAAGAAGGCGGCTCCCAAGGCTGCTTCTCCCGCAGCAGCTAAGGCTGAGCCCGCAAAGGCTGAGTCCGAAGTTAAAGCCGTAGCAGAAGCTCCGGTAAAAAAAGAAGTAATTAAAGTTAAGGAGGAAAAGAAAATGTCACTCGAAGCTTTAGGTATCATCGAAACAAGAGGTTTAGTTGCAGCAATCGAAGCTGCAGACGCAATGCTCAAGGCTGCTAACGTTCAGTTAGTTGGCACAGAGAAGATCGGTTCCGGTCTTGTAAGCGTTATGGTTAGAGGTGACGTAGGCGCTGTTAAGTCTGCTGTAGAAGCAGGTCAGACCAATGCTTCCAAGCTTGGTGAAATCATCGCTACTCACGTTATTCCCAGACCTCACTCAGACGTTGAAAAGATTATTCCCGTACTTAAGTAATTTTTTCAAAAAATCATTTTTTCCAAGAAAGGATGCTCTATTATGATTATTGCAAAAGTAGTCGGAAGCATCGTATCCACAAGAAAAAATGACAATCTGGTCGGAAGCAAATTCATGGTGGTTGAGCCTGCCTTAGGCAAGGCTCAACCATCCGAACGCTTTGTTGCAGTCGATAACGTAGGTTGCGGTATCGGCGAAACAGTTTTAATTGCAACAGGCAGCGCAGCAAGAATCGGCTGCGGAAAGGAATCAAGTCCCATTGATGCGGCAATCGTCGGCATCGTGGACTCCGGCACAGAATTGGAGTTTTAATTAATGGATATTACAAAATTAAAAGAAATACTTAAGCAAAGCGGTGTAGCCGGTGCCGGTGGTGCCGGTTTCCCCACTTACGCTAAAATGAGCGAAAAGGCAGAATACGTTATTTTGAACTGCGCTGAATGCGAGCCTTTGCTTCGCGTTCACAGACAGATTATTGCTACATACGCAGAAGAAATAATGAAGGCACTCTCACTGGTTTGCGAGGTGCTTGGTGCCAAAGAATTTATCGTGGCGGTTAAGGGGGCATACAAAAACGCCGTTGATGCTGTTAACCGTGTACTTCCCGACCACGAAAAAGGCAGACTTCATCTGCTGAAAGAAATTTATCCCGCAGGAGACGAGGTAATACTCGTTTACGACACCATTAAAAGAGTCGTTCCTGCCGGCGGTCTCCCCCTTGATGTGGGTGCTGCCGTAATAAACGTAGAAACCGCCCTTAATATTTACCGTGCGGTTTTCGAAGGAAAAAGCGTAACCCATAAATATATAACCGTTACGGGTGAAGTAAAAAATCCCAAAACGGTTTTAGCGCCTATCGGTACGTCCTTTTCTGATTTGATTGCACTTTGCGGTGGTAAGACCACAGAAGATACTGCAATTATTCACGGAGGACCTATGACAGGAAGACTCACCGATGAATCGGGCACTGTCACAAAGACAAGCAATGCCATCATCGTACTTCCGAAAAATCATCATATCGTAGGCACAAGGACTCAGAAAGTTACCATAAGTGTAACAAGGGCTATGGGCACTTGCTGTCAGTGCAGAACCTGCACCGACCTTTGCTCAAGAAACTTACTCAATCACCCGATAGACCCTGCAGCTTTTATGCGCTGCATTTCAAGCGGTAATACGGATGTTCCCGCACTGGTTAACACCCTTTACTGTTCAGGCTGCGGTCTTTGTGAGATGTATTCCTGCCCTCAGGGCTTAAGCCCCGCCGCACTTATCGGAATATATAAATCCAAGCTCCGTAAAAACGGACTTAAACCCGATCCCCTTCCCGCACCTTCTGATGCCAAGGAAGAAAGGGACGGAAGACTTGTTCCCATGTCACGTCTTATAAGCCGTCTTGACATAGTAAAATACGATCACGATGCGCCCCTTGACGAGACTGAAATAAAGACAGCAAAAGTAAAAATATCTTTAGCCCAGAGTATCGGCGCACCCCCGGTAGTTGCCGTTAAGAAGGGCGATACGGTTAAGGTCGGCGACGTAATTGCCGCTGCAGCCGAAAATGCACTCTCCCTTCCCATCCACTCTTCCGTAAACGGAACTGTAACAGATGTGACGGAAAAGAGCGTTACCGTAAAAATAAACTGATAATTAAACTGAAAGGAAGCACATTATGCCAAAAGCAATCGGAATGGTGGAGTACTTTAATGTAACCACCGGCGTACAGGCAGCAGACATTATGTCAAAAACCGCAGAAGTTGAAATCATCACGGCTATGACGGTCTGCCCCGGCAAGTATATTGTAATAGTAAGCGGTGCGCTGAGTGCTGTAAAAGCAGCGGTAGATGCCGCAAAAACACACTTTCCGGCAAAGCTTGTTGACAGCTTCATACTGGGAAATCCCCACGAGGACATTTTCCCCGCCATGTACGGTTCATCAGATCCCGGCGAGGTATCCGCCCTCGGTATACTTGAAACATTTACTGCGTCCTCTATCATAGTTGCCGCAGATATTGCCGCAAAAACAGCCATTGTAAAGCTTATTGAGCTTAGAATTGCAAAGGGTATGAGCGGTAAGAGCTATATGTTCATAACGGGAGAAGTTGCTGCAGTCGAAGCGGCAATCGAAAAAGCAAAACAGGCAATAAAAGAAGAAGGCACTTACCTTGACAGCGCCGTTATTGCCCGTCCCACAAAAGATATTTGGAAATCAATTCTTTAATAGAAAGGCCGGATGAATTATGGATAACGAAAAAATGATAAGTGAAATCGTTGCAAGCGTAATCAAGTCCATGGGCGAGGTTCGTCCCCAGACTCACAAAAAGGGCGTTTTCACCAATATGACAGACGCGCTTAACGCAGTAAGCAAGGCTTATAAGGAGCTTAAGAGCTACACAGTTGCCCAGAGAGAGGAAATGATTAAGAATATCAGACGCCTCACCTTGGAAGAAGCTGAAATTATGGCTGAGCTCGGCGTTAAGGAAACCGGAATGGGTAACGTTCACGACAAGATTATAAAGCATCAGCTTGTTGCAAAGAAAACTCCCGGTACAGAAGACTTAAAGCCCACCGCTATGACAGGTGACGAAGGTCTTACCTTAATCGAAATGGCTCCCTACGGAGTTATCGGAAGCATCACCCCCTCCACCAACCCCAGCGAAACAGTTCTCTGTAACTCCATGGGTATGATTGCAGGCGGTAATGCAGTAGTATTCAACCCCCACCCCAACGCAAAAGATACTGCAAACTATGCAGTTGACCTTGTAAACCGTGCTGTACTTGAAGCAGGCGGTCCTGAGAACCTGGTTGTTTCCGTTGAGAATCCCACAAAGGAATCCTCTGACGAAATGATGCAGTCTCCCATCGTAAGAATGCTTGTTGCAACAGGTGGCCCCGGTGTTGTTAAGGCTCTCTTATCCTCCGGTAAGAAGGCAATCGGCGCAGGTGCAGGTAATCCTCCCGTTATCGTTGACGACACAGCTGACGTATACAAGGCAGCGAAGGACATTGTTGGCGGCTCAAGGTTCGACAATAACCTTCCCTGTATCGCTGAAAAAGAATGCTTTGCATTCAGAAATATCGCTGATATCCTTATTTCCGAAATGCAGAAGCACGGCGCATACCTCTTAAAGGGTGCTGACATCGACAGACTTATGGAGCTTTGCCTTGTTAATAAGAACGGCAAGTACGACATCAATAAGAAGTGGGTTGGAAAGGACGCTGTTAAGTTCCTTGCCGCTCTCGGAATTGATGCTCCCGCAGGCACAAAGCTTATCATCTGCGAAACAGATGCGTCTCATCCCTTCGTTCAGGTTGAAATGATGATGCCCATCCTCGCAATCGTAAGAGTTGACGATATTGATGAAGCAATCGCTCTTGCAGTACAGGCAGAACACGGCAACCGCCACTCCGCTCACATCCACTCCAAAAACGTTGACCATCTTACAAGATTTGCACGCGAAGTTGAAACAACAATCTTCGTTAAGAATGCTCCCTCCTATGCCGGAATCGGCGCAGGCGGCGAGGGCTACACCACCTTCACCATCGCAGGTCCCACAGGCGAAGGCTTAACCGCGGCACACTCCTTCACAAGAAGCAGACGTTGCGTACTTGTTGACGGCTTCCATATTGTTTAATTTGAGAGGATTGAGATAAATGAATGCATTCGGCATGATAGAAGTATACAGCCTGACAACAGCACTCTGTGCCGCTGATGTAATGGTAAAGGCAGCAGATGTCAAGCTTATTGCCTTTGACAGAAACCGTCCTTTCGCTCCCAAGATTCCTGCTCCCCTCATTATGGGTGTAAAGGTTGAAGGTAGCGTTGCAGCAGTTAAGGCAGCTGTTGAAGCAGGTGAAGAATATGCTAAGTCCAAGGGAAGATTTATCGTTTCCCACGTTATCGCCCGCCCCGACGAGCAGGCTGAAAAGATGGCATATTTACTTGATTTTAACAGAGATAAATTCAATAAGAAATTCCCCAAGAGCATGAAGGACGTTCCCGCAAGTGATGTTTCCTTCGGCAAGGCTCTCGGTATCTTCGAGGTTTCGGGCTTCACCGCCGCAGTTGTAGGCTTAGATGCTATGCTCAAGGCTGCAAGCGTAAGACTTCTTCACAAGGAAGAGCGTCTCGGCGGAAGACTTGTTACACTTGTTGTGGCAGGTAACGTATCTGCAGTTAAGGCTTCCCTTGAGCACGGCGCAGAAGAATGCGCTCCCTTAGGCGAAGTATTCGGCTCAGAATGCATCCCCAGCCCCCACCCCGAGCTTATGAAGTATTTCGATACAACAATACTTGATGAAGAGTAAGGCAAGGTGAATGACTATGTATGATGCTGATAAAATAGGCGCAGCAGTTGCCAAAATCTTATCCGAATATAAAAAAGACCAGGACGGCGAAATCAAGGTTGGTGTTTCACAGCGCCACATTCACTTATCAAGAGAAGACCTTGATATTCTCTTCGGCAAAGGCTATGAGCTTACAAAGAAGAAAACCCTTATGGGAAGAGAATATGCCGCTGAAGAGTGTGTTACACTTGTAGGCCCTTCCTTAAAGTCCATCGAAAAGGTAAGAGTCTTAGGTCCCGTAAGAAAAGACACTCAGGTTGAAATTTCAAGAACAGATACCTTTATCCTTAAGGTAAGCCCCCCTGTAAGACCTTCCGGTAAAATCGAAGGATCAGAAAAGCTTGTGGTTGTAGGCCCTAAGGGTACTATCTATTTAAAGCAGGGCGTAATCATTGCTAACCGCCACATTCACTTGACTCCCGAGTACGCTGCTCGTCACGGAATCAAGGACGGCGATTATGTAGATGTATCTGTTGAAAGCGTAAAGCCCACACTCTTTTACGATGTTCAGGTAAGAGTAAGAGACGATTTCAACGTTGAAATGCACATTGATACCGACGATGCAAACTCCGCAGGTATCAAAAACGGCGATCTGGTAAAGATCATAAAGAAATAAGAAACAAACAAGCTGCCGCATAAAAAATATATGTGCGGCAGTTTTTTTGAAGAGGTGAAATAAAAATGTTTGCTGTAGAAAGACAAAAACACATTCTGGAAACCTTGAGACTTGAGGGCTCCGTATGGGTAAGTAAATTAAGTCAGGAGCTTGGTGTTACGGAGGAAACGGTACGCCGTGAGCTTGAAAAGCTTGAAAAGCAGGAAGCATTGGTAAGAACCCATGGTGGTGCTATTCCGATAAATGAAAGCAACCGTGAAATGTCTCTGGAAAAGCGAAAATCCTTAAATACAGAGGCAAAGGAACGCCTTGCAAAGGAAGCGGCAAGCCATGTTGTTCCCGGTGACACCATATTTTTGGATGCTTCCACCACCACCTTCTATATGGCTCGTGAGCTTAAGAATATGAAGGATATAACGATTGTTACAAACTCTATGCGAGTTATAACAGAGCTTGCGGGAAACCCCAACATCAAGGTAATCGGCGTCGGCGGTTTTACCAGCAGTAACCAGTCCTTTGTCGGAACGCTTGCATCAAACTATATTGAAGAAAACTTCTTTGCCACAAAGGTGTTTTTCTCAAGCCGGGGCGTAACCAAAAACGGAGGCATACTTGACAGTAACGAAGCTGAATGCGGCATAAAGAAATGTATGATTAAAAATTCCGACCGCAAGTTTTATCTTTGCGATAAGTCCAAAATCGGAAGAATCGGCTTTGCAAAGCTGGCAGACTTTTCAGAAATTGACCATTTCATAACGGAAAAAACCTTAGATGAAGAAATATCCAAGTTGCTGGCAGACCTGGATGTTAAGGTTACAGAGGTATGATTAAAATGAAAGGACTTTCGTCCTTTCATTTTTTATTTGACAATCTTTATTTCGAGGTGTATCATATAAGATAAGGAAGTGTTTATATGAAAAAGATTTTCCCTTATATAAAGCCACAGATTTTCGCAATAATTATAGGGCTTACCATAAAATTTATAGGCACGATTATGGACCTTTTCCTCCCCTATATCCTTGCACATATCATAGATGATGTTGTTCCCACCGGAAATATCAAGGAAGTATATTTCTGGGGAGGCGCCATGCTTGTAGTGTCAGCTATTGCCTTAATCGGTAATGTTGTTGCAAACCGTATGGCGGCAAAGGTTGCAAGAAATGCAACCCGTGCCATCCGCCACGATTTATTTACCAAAATTTCATACCTTTCATCCTCTGAGATTGATTCATTCACCATCCCCTCCCTCGAGGCAAGACTCACCAGCGACACCTATCATCTGCATCATATGATAGGCATGATGCAGCGAATGGGCGTAAGAGCACCCATACTTTTAATAGGCGGACTTATAATTGCATTTTCTCTCGAGCCTGCGCTGGCGCTTGTTCTCCTTTGTCTTCTTCCTTTTATGGGATATTCGGTATGGACAATTTCAAGAAAGGGCGTGCCCCTTTATTCTTCCCTTCAGTCTTCTGTTGACAATATGATAAGGGCTGTAAGAGAGCACGCAAGCGGAATAAGGGTAATAAAAGCCCTTTCCAAGGTTGACTACGAAAAGGAACGCTTCGATGAAGCAAACCGCGATGTTGTGAAAAACGAAAAAAGAGCAGGGCTTACCATGGCTCTCACAAATCCCGTTATGAATATTTTCCTTAATACGGGGCTCACACTGGTTATACTGGTCGGTGCTTACCGTGTTAATGCAGGCGTTTCGGAGACGGGTAAAATAATTGCATTTTTATCTTATTTCACCATTATTCTCAACGCAATGATGTCAATTACAAGAATTTTTGTTATGACCTCGAAGGGCAGTGCCTCCGCAAAGCGTATCGGTGATGTATTGTCATCCCCGGGAAACCTTCCCATAATGGCGGATGAACCCATTAAAACCGATGCCCATATCGTATTTGATAATGTAACTTTTTCCTATAACAAGAAAAAGGATAATGTAAAAAACATCAGCTTTTCCCTGAAAAAGGGCGAAACCTTAGGTATCATCGGCGCAACGGGAAGCGGAAAAAGCACCGTTATAAACCTTCTTATGCGCCTTTATGATGCTGATACAGGAAAAATTTACATAAACGGCGAATCGGTGCGCTCCATCCCCCACGAAAAGCTTCACAGAATGTTCGGAACGGTTTTCCAGGGCGACGTACTTTTTGCCGATACCATTAAAAACAATATTGACTTTGGAAGAAATCTGACAGACGAGCAAATCGAAAACGCCGCAAAGCACGCCTGCGCCTTTGAATTCATTGATGCTCTTCCCGACAAATTCGGTCATATGCTTACAGGTAAGGGTGCAAATCTTTCAGGCGGACAAAAGCAGAGAGTGCTTCTTGCCCGTGCCTTTGCAGGCGGGAATGACATCCTTATACTTGACGATTCATCAAGCGCCCTTGACTATAAGACGGATGCAACACTTCGCAAAAACATAAAAGAGCATTATGGCGATACCACATCCATAATAATCGCCCAGCGCATAAGCTCCATCAGGCATGCAGACCTCATATTAATGCTTGACGAGGGCGAAATAATAGGAAGCGGCACCCACGATGACCTTATGAAAAATTGCCCCGCCTACAAGGAAATTGCCGAAACGCAGATGGGAGGCGGTCACTTTGAGTAAGGAAAGAAACGAAAAAAACCAGGTTCAGGATAAAAAGAAAACCCTCTTAAGGCTCGGAAAATACCTTATGCAGCATAAGCTGATGTTGCTCTTTGCAATCATTTTAACCGTAACAAGCAATGTCTTTTCGCTAATAGGCCCCCGCCTTTCGGGTAACGCCATTGATGCAATAGGCCTTTCAAAAGGCGAAGCGGATTTTCCCAAGGTATTTTACTATTGCACATTAATGATTATAATGTACGCCCTTTCCGCCATTTTGTCCTATGCCCTTTCCGTTTTGATGGTTAATTTAAGCCAGAAAATCATATATAAAATGAGGAAGGATTTGTCGGACAAGCTTTTGTCCATGCCCGTAAGCTTTTTTGACCGCCATCAGACCGGCGATATCGTAAGCAGAATGTCCTATGACATCGACACCATAAACTCCTCTCTGTCCCACGATTTCGTGCAGATATCAACGAGTGCCATTACCATTTTAGGTT
>JAZSAR010000167.1:0-3019 GCA_045601965.1 Clostridia bacterium | reverse complement strand
GCAGCAGCTCTTCAGGCACTTGCGGGAATCAGCTCATATGAAGATGTAAATAAGAACATTTTAGCAGTTGATCCCTTACATAACGTATCCACCTTCCTTGGCTATTACGTTCTTAAGGCAAGAGGCGAAGCAGGTGACGTTGACGGCACAATCGACCTTATGAACAAGTTCTGGGGCAAGATGATTGAGCTTGGCGCAACAACCTTCTTTGAAGACTTTAACTTGGAGTGGACCGAGGGTGCAAAGAGAATTGATGAATTTGTAGCACCCGATGAAAACGACATCCACGGCGACCACGGTGCATACTGCTACAAGGGCTTCCGTCACAGCTTATGTCACGGCTGGGCATCAGGTCCCGCAGCTTACATCCAGGAATACATTTTAGGTGTTAAGGTTTTAGCTCCCGGCTGTAAGAAGGTAAGCATAAAGCCTAATCTTGGCACAAAGCTTAACTACATCCACGGAACCTACCCCACACCCTACGGTGTAATCAGCATTGATGCAAGAAGATGTGCTGACGGCACAGTTGATGTTAAAATCAACAAGCCTACGGGTGTTGAAATCGTTGACTGATTTTTGTAAATTAAAAGAGGAACTATCACTTGATAGTTCCTCTTTTTTATATGTTTGTATTCTGAATGTAGTCTTCAACCAAAGCATCCTGGATTTTTCTTAAAAGCTCGCCTGCTTTTCCGCCCACCTCTTTATCGTCAATGTGGGTTGCCACAATGCAGAAGTTGGAGCTTGAAGAAAGCATAATTTCATCGGCATCAAGTAAAAATTCCAGGGAATAGGGTTCTTCCACAACGGGAACACCCAATTTTTCGCAAACCTTGATTAAGTTCTTTCTTGCAATTCCCGGAAGCACAAGATTGTCAAGGGGTGCTGTATAAAGCTTACCGTCCTTTAAGCAATGGACGTTGGTGTGTGCGCCTTCCGTTACTCTGTTCTTTATGCCGTCCGCTTCCTTGCGGTACATAACGCACTCCTCTGCCCCCGCTCTTTCAGCCGCTTCCGATGCAAGTACGCTTGGAAGCAGGCAAAGAGTTTTTATGTGGCACATATAAAAACGGATATCCTCATAGGTGATTATTTTCGCCCTTCTGTAAATATCTGCAAGCTTTCTGGGCGTAACCGTTACCCAGAGATTTGCCTTGGCGTTTTTGGGGAAAATGTGATTTCGGGGAATGTTTGCCCCTCTTGTTATCTGCCAGTATAAAAAGGTTTCACCATTGGTTTCGCTTGTATCAACCTTTGAAACAAGGTCTAAAAGAAGCTCTTTTAATTCATCCTTTGTATACGGAATTTCAATTTCCACCATTGATGCGGAATTGAAAAAGCGGTCGATGTGGTCGTCCAGGCAGTAGATAACACCGTTTCTCGTTGCCGTTGCATCGTAAACGCCGTCCCCAAACCAGCACACTCTGTCCGTCATAGGAATGTTAATATTTTCAATTAAATCGTATTTTCCGTCGTAAAATCCTAAATTTTTAAGAAGTCCGGGCATATTCATTCTCCTTTTACTTTCAAGAATCGTATTTTATTTTACATTATAGATACGTTTTAGTCAATAGTTTTTTCAAGTCTTAAAAGGGCTGTTTTGTTTTCCATTCCGCCGCCGTAACCTGTGAGCTTTCCCCTTTCCCCAACCACTCTGTGGCAGGGAATTATGATACATAAGGGGTTCCAGCCAACGGCACCGCCCACCGCCTGAGCGGACATTTTTTCCTTGCCTTGCTTTTTCGCTATTTCCTTTGCGATAAAGCCGTAAGTAACGGTTTTTCCGTAAGGGATTTTTATCATCATATCACTTACTTCTTTTCTGAAAGGGGTTAGGTTTTCTATTTTGTATTTCGGAGTAAAGTCAGGAACGTTTCCGCCGAAATAGATATCAAGCCACTTTTTGGTTTCCCTGAAAAATTCAAGTTCTCTTTCTTCTGAAAATTCATCTGCCTTTTTTTCATCACGGCTTCCTTCAAAATAAAGGTTTGTAAGAGCCTCGCCGTCACTTATCATAACCATATCGGAAAAACCTTCGGGTGTTTTATAAAAGCTTTTATATTTCATTTTACTTTCAGTCCTTATCCGTTCTGAAGGGTGCAAGAGGAAGCCCTGCTCCGTTATAGATGTGCTTACCGAAATAATACATACCAAAGCCGTAGCGCACGATTTTCGGCTCCGGCACTTCGGGCGAATATACTTCTAAACGGTTATCCTCCGTGATTTTCACAAAACCTCTCTTAAGCACCTTATCCTTCCCGGCAACAAGCATTTCCACACCGCCGGTCTGTCCGTATAAGCCGTCTGCATTCTCCAACGTGATATATGCCTTTCCGCCCTTGAATTCTGCCGATTTATATACAGGCTGATCCGCCGATATATCCATTCCGTAGGTGTATTTCATAGCTTTTAAGAAAAGGCGCCTTGCAATTTCCTTTTTGCGCTTGGGGTGAATTTCAAAGATATCCCCCTGCTCTGCCGATGTGACGAGGTAGTTTTTATCGTCAAAGGCCGTCGCCTGTTGCTGCGCTTCCCTTAAAAATGCCCAGTTGTTTCCGGTTATAAACTTAAGGTCAGCTATATCCTTTAAGTCAGCGTGGCTTCCTATATAGGGCGCAAGCTCCACGGCGTACACATCCATATCACATTCAAACTGTTCCCTTACGCACTTTAAGAAGGTAAGATATTTTTCAAGATAATCCCTGTCATATCCGTTGGACTCTCCCTGATACCAGAGCATTGCCCGGACGCCAAAGGGTACAATTTCAGAAAACATACTTTCCCACAAAACCGAGGGCGATACCGAGTAGTAAGGTTCTTTTAATTTCTGCGGAAAACCATCCAGATTTGCCTTTGGTGCCGCGGCATAAACTCCAAGGCGTCTTGTATCATCAAGTCTTCGCTTGTGTTTTTCTTTTATATATATTTCCACATCTTTTGTAAACTTATCAAATTCTTTTTCATACAGTTCCATATCAAGGGAAGATACAAATTCCGCAAATTCTTTAATCTGCCCATC
>JAZSAR010000166.1:0-2543 GCA_045601965.1 Clostridia bacterium | reverse complement strand
TGGCTTATCTGCATTATATTATCCTTTGTGGGCTCCGGTATGTACGGCGTGGTGCAGAGAATTCAGCAGAAGGTTTTTTCGGCACAGTATGACAACGAATTTATGGTAATGGCTCTTGGCTTTTCTGCAGTTGCCTTGATTGCAATCGGCCTTATAAAGGAGAAAAACGGGCTAAAGCCGCTTTATGCAAAGGGCAACCTTTATGCAGTCGGTGCAGGAGCCTTTAACGGCCTTACCAATATGACATCGCTTTTAATAAACACAATGTTCTTAATTTCAAGGTCAAGCGTGCTTATCACGGGAACAAAGCTGCTCCTTGTATTCTTGATTTCCGTAATTTTCTATAAGGAAAAATTTACAAAAACCCAGATAGTAGGTGCCGTAATGGGTGCGGCTGCAGTAATTTTGTTTAATTTATAATTACATAAAGGAAGGGATTTTATGAAGAGAGTATTAACATTGCTTTTATCCTTTGTAATGCTTTTCTCGGTCGTGGGAATTGCAGCCGAAGAGCTTACAATCGATAAAATGTCCGAGGGCAAAACCAAGCCTGCCACGGGAAAGGTAGGCATGGCAGCAGGTGAATATCTTCTTTTCGAGGATGTTGATCTGACGGGCAAAAAATCCGTAAGCATTTACGGTCAGGCCAACTGGTCAAGCCACTGGAACGGAGAAATTTTCGAGGTGAGAATTGACTCTGTAAAGGGCGAAATCATAGGCTATATTGATATGGACTCGGAAGAAGAGGGAACATTTGGCTGCAACATAAACAAGGAAGGCGTTCACGACCTTTACATAATTGCAACCTACGGTTCAGCGGGCGCATCATGGGTAAGCAAGGTAATGCTTTCTGATGTGGCACTTCCCGAAAAGGAAGCTTATGTTCCCGTGTCAGATGATGTGATTGTGGACGACTGGTCGGATACCTGGGCAGGCGTTTCGGGCCTTGGCAGAGCAGTTGCTGACTATTCCGAGGTCGGCGGCGTTAAGGAAGGCAAGGAAGTAGGTCTTTTCTACTGGATATGGAACGTAAATCAGGAAGATACCGTTGCAGTAATCAACAACACCACCTATCAGAAGGAATATCCCGATGCTTATAAAGAGGACGGATACCTTCATCCGGCGTGGCCCTTAGGAAAAACCAACTACTTCTGGGCAGAGCCTTTATACGGCTACTATACGGGCGTTGACTACTGGGTTTACAGAAAGGATGCAGAGCTTCTTTCCGAGGCGGGCGTTGACTTTTTGTACTTTGACGACAGTAACGGAAAAGGTATCTTCAGAAGAAATATGGGCGTATTTTTAGAGGCTTTCTCCGATGCGAAAAAGAGCGGAGTTGACGTTCCCAAATTCACAATTTTAAGCAGCCTTTCATATCCCGTTATCGACACAAAGTATATGGTTGAATACCTCTATTTAACCTTCTACAAACAGGGACTTTATGAAGATTTGTGGTACTATCACGAGGGTAAGCCCTTAATTATGGCGAGCGAAGAAGCACTCACGCACTTTTTGGACAAGGACGATCCCGAAGACGTTAAGCTTTACAACGAAATTATGAATTTCTTCACCTTCCGCGGAAGTGAGGGCGATTGGAGCCATACGAAAGACAGAAAACCCACGAAGTGGACATTTACCGACCGTTATCCCCAGATAACCTTCGGTGTGGATTCAAAAGGCAACCCTGAAACAGTTTCCGTATCTGCTGCAAGAAATGCATCAATCGTTGATGCTTCACTTACGCCCATGAGCCTTCCGCATCTTGTAAGAGGCAAAAACTACACTGAAACCCACGGCCATATCTGGAAGAGCGGCACATCCGTATACAACCTCTTCTTTGAAGAGCAGGTCTCCGGTGCACTTATGACAGATGCAAGAATTATGATTCTTTCAAGCTGGAACGAGTGGACTGCCGTAAGAAACGAAAACTATATCGGTAAGTTCAAAAATTCCTTTGTTGACCATTTCGATTCTCCCGGAACCCGCGACCTTGGCATTTCAGTTGACGAAAACAAGGATCACGGCTTTATGCTTATGGTGGATGCTATCCGTAAGTGGAAGGGTGTTCGCCCCGCTCCCGCTGCAAGTGAAAAAACCACCATTGATATGGCAAATCCCGCATCCTGGGATAATGTCGCACCCACATTCTACAATGTAAAGGGCGTATACGAGAGAGATATTGACGGCTATGCAGATTATCACTATGAAAACAAAACTGCAAGAAACAATATAAAAACTTCCAAGGCGGCAAGAAACGATGAATTTATCTGGTTTACTGCTATCTGCGAAAGCGATATAACCGCTCCCGGGGGCAATAACTGGATGGCGCTTTATATCGACTCTGACAGAAATCACGCAACAGGCTGGGAAGGCTATGACTACAAAATTGTAAATACCGATGTATTTAGCTTTAACGGCACATGGAATGCCATCGGAAAGGCAGAACAGGTATTATCCGGCAAACAGCTTCAGATTAAAGTAGCAAAGAGCCTTATCGGAATCGGAAATGTAACCGACATCGAATTTAAGTGGGCGGACAATTC
>JAZSAR010000165.1:0-6514 GCA_045601965.1 Clostridia bacterium | reverse complement strand
TGAAACCGGCCCCGCTGGTCCTCAGGGTCCCGCAGGTGAAGCCGGTCCCGTTGGTCCTCAGGGTCCCGCAGGTGAAGCCGGTCCCGTTGGTCCCCAGGGTCCCGTGGGTGAAACCGGCCCCGCCGGTCCTCAGGGTCCCATAGGTGAAACCGGCCCCGCCGGCCCTCAGGGCCCCACAGGCGAAACCGGTCCCGCAGGTCCTCAGGGACCCGCAGGTGAAACCGGTCCCGCAGGTCCTCAGGGTCCCACAGGCGAAACCGGCCCTGCAGGTCCTCAGGGACCCGTAGGCGAAACCGGCCCCGCAGGTCCTCAGGGAATCCCCGGTGGTGTATTGAACTACGCCGACTTTTATGCCCTGATGCCGCCCGATAACGCCGATACGGTTGCACCGGGAACGGATGTAAGCTTTCCTCAGAACGGCCCTACAAGCGGGGAAAACATTGAAAGAATTACAGACGAATCCTTTAATCTTGCCCTGGCGGGAACTTATCAGATTTTCTTCCAGGTTAGCGTTACAGAAGCCGGACAGCTGGTATTGACCCTTGACGGAGAAGAACTTGACTATACTGTAGTCGGAAGAGCAACCGGAGATAGCCAGATTGTAGGAATGGCTCTTGTTACAACTCCGGAAGCAGGTTCGGTAATCACCGTGAGAAACCCCGCAGGAAACGCAGCAGCTATTACAATTACCCCTGTTGCAGGCGGAACAAGACCTGTTTCGGCACATCTTGTGATAATTCAGATAGCATAAAAAGATACCGCCCATCGGGCGGTATCTTTTTACTTGAATATATAGTAATATCCTTTTTTTTCTGACGCTTTTTTGATTTCAGCAGCAAAAACTTCATTGATCAATCCTGAATTAAAGATGTTTTCCGGTGTATCCTGCATAATGACTTTTCCATCCGACATAAGAACTATGCTGTCGGATAAGGTCAAAGCGAGAGGAATATCATGAAGCACGGAAACAATGCCTTTTTCATCATTTGAAAGACTTCTTAAAAGCCTTAGAAGCTCTGCCTGCTTTGAAATATCAAGAAATGTGGTGGGCTCGTCCATAAGGATATAGTCGGAATTCTGGCAAAGTGCCATAGCGATAAAAACATTCTGCCTCATTCCGCCTGAAAGTGTGCGGATGTTTTCTTTAGCAAGATTAGTTATTGCAAGCTTTTCCATAGCGTTGATCGCGTAAGCTTTATCCTCTTTTGTGTATGAACCGCCGAATGAGGTATGAGGAAATCTTCCGTGGAGAACCAGCTTTTCCACTGTCATATCGGGAACGGATTTTCCTTGAGTAAGGTAGGCGATTTTTTTTGCCTGCTCCTTTGCTTTGAGGTTGAATGCATCGTATCCGTCGATAAAAACGGTGTTTTTCTTCTTTCTGATTATTCCTGCTACGGCATTAAGAAGTGTGGTTTTACCGCATCCGTTAGGGCCGATTATTGAGGTTATTTTACCTTTTTCAAAGGACAGAGACACATCTTTCAATACTTCTTTTTTTTCGTAGGATACATAGAGGTTTTTAAGTTCAATCATTGATTGTGCCTCCTTTTTTTCCTGAAAGGAGATATATGAAGAAAGGAACGCCTAAAAATGCCATGATGATACCAACAGGGATTTCATAAGGCGCAAAAATAGATTTTGCCAAGGTGTCAGACAGCGTCACAAATCCCGCGCCGAAAAGGGCGGATAAAGGCAGTAGGTTTTTGGAATCCGTAACGCCGAGATAGCGTACAGCATGGGGGACTATCAGCCCTACAAAGGAAATTAATCCCGCAAGGCTTACGGAGCATCCTGCAAGTAACGCTGAAAGAATAAGAAACAAAGTTCTGTAAAAGCCCACCTTAAGCCCGAGTGCTTTGGCATTTTCATCACCCATGGAAATTATGTCAAGACGTTCTGAGAGGAAGAACAAAACTGCAAGGCTTAATGAAATTATTATTATACCGGGAATGAGCTTTCCATAGGTTACAGAGGAAAAATCGCCTGTTTTAAAGTCGGTTGTCATAACTGAAAGTGTTGGGTTAAAGGAAAGTATAGCATCGGAAAAAGCACCGAAAAGGGCATTTAATGCAACCCCGGCTAAAATTACCGTACTTTTTCCGTTTCTGATTTTCAATGAAATTAAAGCAAGTATAATTACTGCAATAAAGGAGCCTGTGAAGGCAATTGCCGAAAGAGAAAATCCGCCGTAAATGCCGAAAAATGCAGCAACGGTAACTGCTAAGCCTGCCCCGGAATTTACGCCAATAATACTGGGTGACGCCAGCTTATTTGAAAGCACCGACTGAAGCACCGCTCCCGATACGCTTAATGCCGCACCTACAAAAAGAGATGCGAGAGTGCGGGGAAGGCGGGAGTATAAAAAGATGGTTTCGTCAGGCGTTAATGCTCCGCTGTAAAAGGCGCTTATCATAGAAGATAGGGAGATTTTCACGCTGCCTATAATAAAACCTAAACAAGCCGCCAGCAAAAAAAGCATGGCGGCAATTATGTAGAGGAACTTGTTTTTTTCAGTTTTCCAGCAGATATGTGAGGATTTCATAGCTTTCACCCCATTTTGCATTTGGCTTAAGGCTGAAAAGTCTTTTATCCATGAAATGAACCCTGCCTTCTTTAACGGCAGAAAGATAGCTCCAGGAAGGATTTTCAGAGAACATTTTCTCTATGTTCTTTTTGGTGGCTTCGGTATCATCACCCATCTGGGAGATAAATATCCGATAAGGATTTTCTTTTATTATGGTTTCTATGCTTAAGTTTTCAAGTAGAGATTCATCGCTGTCAGCTATGTTTTCATAGCCCAGGTCGGAAAGCATACTTCCTAAAACATAAGAGTCGCTTCCTTTTGCTTTGATCAGCCCGGAGGATGCCCTGAGGAAAAGATATTTCCTTTCGTTTTCCGGGATTGTTTTTTTATTAAAGTCTTTTTTTAAAGAATCTATTTTATTCTTTACATCCGTTCCGTTTTTTTTATATAAATCTTTACGTCCTGTTATTTCTGTGCACAACATGAGCATATCAAGATAATCGGAAAAGGAAGCTATATCAAAATAAGCAACGGTGATTTTTGCACTTTCGAGTATTGGCAGAAGCTCAATGTTGGATGTTGTATTTGAGCTCGCAATAACAAAGGAAGGGGCAGATATCAATAAAAGCTCTGTATCAGGCTTTTTTACCGTGCCCAGATTGATTGCATCGGGTAAACATAAGTCAAAATCCTCCCAGGCATCCTCTGCAGTTGCAGTTATATTTCCGCCTGCAAGGTGCCATATGTCGGCTAAACTTCCGACCAGAACGGCGGCGTTGAGTGTTCCTTTAGGAACAGAGACCTCTCTTCCGAGGGAGTCGGTAAAGGTTACCGAATCTGAAGAGGTTGTGTTTTCAGGGGCTTTGCATCCTGAAAAAGAAATAAGCAAAAGGCATAAAAACAAAGCCGCAGTTTTTCTAACCAATGATTTTTTCTGCAACATAGTTAAAGCCCAGTCTTTCTATGGTGTCACCGAAGCGTTCGCCCTTTATGCCTTCATCACGGAAAAGGATAATTGCCCTTTCAATGGCAGAAAGAACTTCCTCTTCGGATTTAAAAATCACGGGGAGGGGAATGCCGCGTGCGGTCTTTTTGCCCCAGCGACCGCCGATATAGATTTTATAGCCTTCAGAAGCGTTTTCAAATGCGCCGAAAGGACATTTTTTATAGCATCTTCCGCAGTTATTGCAGATGGAAGAATCAATGGCTATTTTACCGTCTGCAACGCTTGCAGCCTTCATAGGACAGCTTTCTGTTATAACGCATTTTTTACAGCCTTTGCATTTATCATAGTCGGGTGTAAATATTCTCTGTCCTATAACTCCAAGATCATTGATGTCGGGCTTTACGCAGTTATTGGGACAGCCGCCTACAGCAATTTTGAACTTGTGGGGAAGAACTTCGCCGTGATAGCCAATATAAAATCTTTCGTGGATTTTACTGCTTAAAGAAAATGTATCAATAAGTCCGAAATGACAGGTTGTGCCTTTGCAGGAAACAACGGGGCGTACCCTTGGTCCTGTTCCGCCCACTTCGATATTATGCTCCTTTAAAAACAATATGAGCGAAGGAATGTTTTCGTATTTGACACCCTGAATTTCAACGGTCATTCGGCTTGTAAAGGCAACTTCGGATGAACCGAACTTTTCTGCGGCTTCTAAAATTATCTTTGCCGTTTCGGTTGAAATTTTGCCGTTTCCGGTAATTGTTCTGACGTTAAATACGTCGGGATATCTCTTGTCCCGAAGACAGCCGAGGCCTTTTACGGCAGCTATCTGCTCGCTTGTAAGCTTATCTGCCATAGGTGTAAGGCCAAGAACTTCAAATGCTTTCATTTTATCCATAACAATGCTCCTTTGGTGAATATTTTGTCTCCTATATTATAGCACCTGTGATAAATTGTGTCAATATTGGCAAAATAAAAGACCGCAAAGCGGTCTTTATATGCCGAGTAAGTATTCTTCCAGGGAGTGGGCGGCATTGGCACCGTCGGAAACGGCGGTCACAATCTGCCTGAAGGGCTTTTTTCTTACATCGCCTGCGGCAAAAACGCCGGAAACCGTGGTTTTGGTGGATTCATCCGCAATGATGTAGCCATCTTCATCAAGGGGAAGTTCGTCACGGAACAGAGCCGTATTTGGCGTTCTTCCTATGCTTATAAATATTCCGTCAACCTTCACCTCTGAAAGTGTATCATCCTTTACGTTTTTAATTACAGCTCCCGTAACTTTACCGTCCGAAAGAATTTGGGACAAGGTGCTGTTCCATATGAAATCTATGTTTTCTGCCTTTTTAAGAGAGTCGGCATAAAGCTTTTCTGCCCTAAGGGTATCTCTTCTGTGAACCAGTATTACTTTTTCACAGATGTTTGAAAGATAGGCGGCATCTCCGGCTGCAGAGTTTCCTCCGCCTATTACCATAACGGTTTTTCTGCGGTAAAACATTCCGTCACAGGTTGCACAGTAGCCTACGCCTTTTCCTGTAAGAGTCTCTTCTTCCGGCAGACCTAAATGCTTATGGTCTGCGCCTGTTGCAATAATTACGGCTTTGGCATAAAATGTTCCGTCGGCAGTGCCGATTTCCTTTATATCGCCTGAGAGCTTAACTGCAACAACCTCTGTCTGCATGGTTTCACAGCCGAAACGCTCTGCACCCTTTTGCATATTGTAGCCTAAAGTAAAGCCGTCAATTCCGTCGGGAAAGCCGGGATAGTTATCTATCATCTGAGTTTCAGTCATCTGACCTCCGGCAGAAAATTTTTCAATGAGCAAAACGGAAAAGCCTGCACGGCAGGCGTAGAGTGCGGCAGTATAACCTGCCGGACCGCCGCCGATGATTATTACATCATAAATTTTATCCATGGGACACCTTATTTTAAAAGCTCTAAAATTTTGTTTTTGGGAATGGCGCCGACGGTACTGTTTGCAATTTTTCCGTCCTTCACAACGAAGATGGAGGGAATGCTCATTATGCCGAACTTCTGTGCAAGCTCGTCCTCTTCATCTACATTTACCTTTCCGACTTTGATTTCGGGGTGTTCCTCGGCGATTTCATCAATGATGGGGGAAACCATACGGCAGGGACCGCACCAGCTTGCCCAGAAATCAAGAAGCACTGTCTTTTCAGACTTCAATACCTCTTCTTCGAAATTGTTTTTTGTGATAGTGATTACTGACATTTAAATTCCTCCTTAATTATCCTAATAAAATATCTGATATAAGCATTACCGAAAAGCCTGCAAGGAGAGCATAGGTTGCACCTCGCTGACTTCCGTGAGCGTGGGTTTCCGGAATCATTTCATCGCTTATTACATAAAGCATTGTGCCGCCTGCAAAGGCAAGGGCAAAGGGGAGTATTGCAGAAGATAAGGTTACTGCAAAATAGCCTATAAGTGTTCCTATTACTTCGACTACGCCGGTAAGAGCTGCCGCAATAAAGGTTTTCTTGGGCTTCACTCCGGCAGCAAGCATAGGCCCTATTATTACCATACCCTCAGGGATGTTCTGAAGTGCGATACCGCCTGCAATCAAGAGGGCCTGTCCCGTGTCACCGCTTCCGAAGCCTACACCTGCGGCAATCCCCTCGGGAAGGTTATGGATTGCTATTGCCGTAACGAAAAGAAGCACCTTATTTAAGCTCTGATTGTTGTGGTTTTCCGCTTCATCGCCCATAAGAGCGTGAAGGTGAGGAACTAATTTGTCTATTAAATTAAGAGCAATGGCTCCTGCAAAAATTCCCGTTACGGCATAGATAAGACCGTATTTTCCGCCGTATTCAACGGAGGGGAGTATGAGCCCTAATACCGCTGCAGCAAGCATAACTCCTGCCGCAAAGGATAAAACGATGTCGGAAAATTTGTGGGAAATATTTTTAAATATAAAGCCTATTATAACACCGATAAGTGTAGCACCGCCTACTCCCAGGGCGGTAAGCAAAACCATTTCCATTATAAAACCTTCTCCCGGATTTTATTTCGCAAGTTCACTT
>JAZSAR010000164.1:0-4396 GCA_045601965.1 Clostridia bacterium | reverse complement strand
ATAGCACAAGACTTTTTCCTTGTCAACGTTTTCAAAACGAAAGTTTTCCGAAAGCAAAAAAATGTGTAATATATTTGTTTTTTTCGCATTTTTTCGTAATATTTCAAAAAGTGTTTTTTGCCTCATATAAAAAAATATAGTGGCTGATGTCTATATCAGCCACTATATTTTTATTCAGTATTATCCTTTTCGGATTTCTTTACGGTTTCGCAATGTTCGAGAAAAATTTTTTACCATTCAAAATTTTTCGTGTACTTACCATTCTGTCTCATTCTGCGCTTTGCGAAAAAACGCTTATTTGCGTTTTTCAATTTGTATTGCAAAACCTAAAATCCTTTTCGGATTTCTTCACGGTTTCGCAATCTCCGAGAAAAATTTTTTACCATTCAAAATTTTTCTCTAACATAGGATACGGATTAATCGTAAGATGTTCGCTTAAGGGAAGGCCCTTTCTTACTCTGTCCATAAAGTTTAAAAATTCAATATAATCAGGAAGCTTATGGCGATGCTGACCGGGACGGAACCATGCAGCAGCATGATCTTCGCAGCCTAAGTATTTATAGCATTCCTTTACAGCCATAAAGTTCTGCCATGCACCGATGGGGTTTATCCAGTAGTCCTGCATACCTTCGCACTGGAGGTAGTATCTCGGTGCAACAAGCGCTCCGAAATAGTGCATATCGTAAGGAAGATCCTCTTCTCTGTCGCGGTAAGGTGTAAGACCGTCACCCATCCATGTGGGGAAAGCATCAAGCATATCGGAAAGGCGTTCCGTTCTTCTTCCTGTATCGCCCTGGTCAGTTACAACGGTACGGTAGGAAACTGCACCGTGACAGCCTGAGTTGTTGGGGCAGGTATACTTAATTCTTTCGTCTATTACTGCCGCAAGCATAGCGGTTTTTCCGCCGCGGGAATGACCTGTTACGCCAACCTCTGTTTCGTCAACGAATGAGAGCTTTTCGAATACATCCATACAAACCATATAGCCCCACGCCCAGGCACCGATATCGGTGAAGCGGACATCGGGATATACTCTGTGAAGTCCGCCCTCGCGGCTTCCCTTAATGTCATTTGCAAGCTCCAGACGGTTAAAGCGCGCGGCAATATAGCCTCTTCTCATAGCTTCCCATGCAACATCGCTTTCCATATTCTGATAGCATCCGTCACCCGTTAATACAACGGGATATTTTTCTGTTTCGCTTAAGGGGGTGTCGCCTCCTCCGGCACTTACACCGGGAACATAGGGAATGTTTAATTCAAGCGTAAAGGAAACCTGACGTTCCTTTGTTCCCGCATAAATCTTGTACCATGTGGGAACGTGGTTTCTTGTAAGCGTATTAAGCCTTTCAATTTCGACAACCTCGGGACGGGGCGGAATTTCGCCGTATTCCGTCTCAACAATCCTTTTCTTAATAGCTTCTCTTTCCTTTTCCCACTCTGCGGGAGTCATTCTTGTTCCGTCTGCCTTACGGAAGGGATCGGGCATTTTTCCTAAAAATGTAATCTGTCTCATAATATTTACTCCTTTATTATAATTTTTCAAGTTTTATAAGGTATGATGCATAAGGTTCCAGTTTAAGAATCGGAGAAAAAGTGCTTCCATTAAATATTTCCTCTCTCACTTTTTCCAAATCCTTTTTTTCGTCAAGAAGATAGTATTCCGCCTTTACTCCGCCATCACCCGTAAAGCCGGTAATATCAATTTTAACATTCTTTGAATCAAGCTCGTTTCTGTCACTGAAATTGGTCATTAAAATTGCCGCTTTGTTTTCCTTTTTCGCCGCAAGGCAGTATAAATCCCTGCTGTCGCTTTCTGTTAAGTATTCCGTTTCAAGCTTATAGAGCTTATTGAACATATAAAGGGAGTAGTATGGCTTTTTCCTTGTAAGCATATAAGCCTCAAAAAGACCACAGAATGCGCACATTCTTGCATCGTAGTACATAAGCATCGACAAGGGCGATTTCTGACCTGTGCACATTGTGCCGAGGACAAAGCTGGCACCCTTTAATTTTCGCATCTGCTCCATTGTATAGGTGTAATCATCACCTGTCCAACCTCTTAAATAGTTCCATTCGTTTAATATAAGCTCTGTTTTATCCTCGCATCCGTATTTCTTTAAAAGCTCATAGGCGTGGGTTATATCCTCGCCATATCCGTAAGGCTCGTTTCTGTAGCCGTGGAAGGAATAAAAATCCAGGATAAGACTTTCTTTTTCAAGTCTGTCAAAAAGTTTTTTGTTATAGTCATCTCTCCAGCTTGTGCAAAAAGCAGGACCACCAATTTTTAACTGAGGAAAGCGCGTTTTCAAGTGACGAAACACTATAACAAACATATCAAGAAACTCGTCGTATGTTCCCTGCCAGCAGGGGTTACTTCCATCGGGGTTGGAGCAATCCGGCTCGTTCCAGATTTCCCAGTATTCTATATCCATATAAAAGCCATTTGCCCATCCCTCTGTATAGTGGCTTATTATATGCTCGCACACCCTTGCCCACTTATTAAAATCCTTTGGAGGATAAGTGCCTTCTTTCTGTCCGTGTTCGATTGATGCACCAAGGCGATAAAAAACCTTCGTTCCCACGCTTTCGATATCTTTAAGATAATTGTCTGTACTTTCAAACTTATATGATGCAGGATCATTTTCGTCAGCATCGAAATTTTTGAAAATTCTGTGCACGTCAACGGTGTGTTCCCCGCCATAATTTGCCGAAAAAGAAGCATCGTGTGTCCTTGCATACGGAATTCCCGCATCAGTAAAGTCCGAATAGTTATTCATCGCCATTCTTACCTTGGATCCCGAAGGGCCGTTGTTTACAGCGTGCATCGGTTTCATATTGCCACACTCTTTCAAAAAATCCACCTTTATGCTGTTCATAACATCACCTTTTATTTTATATACTGATAGGCAATCCTGGGACTGCCGTCCTCTACATAAATTATACCGCAGCGCTTAAAGCCGTTTTTTTCTATTAAATACTGCATTTTTTTGTTGTCGTTGTGGGTGTCTATGCGAAGATTGGAAAAATCCTCCTTGCAGAAGTCGCACACCTTTTTCATTATGCCTCTGCCGTTTTTGCCTGCTCCCACACGGTGAATGGTTTTATAGGGTTCGTCGGAAAGCCACGCCCCGTCCTCTATGTAAGCATAGGTTTTATCCCGTCCTCCGATATAGGCAAAAACGCCGGTGATTTCGCCCTCTTCCTCCACAACATAAAGCTGACCTTTTTCTATATCATCTGTTAAAAGCTCGCGTTTCGGGTAACCTCCCGCCCACTGGGTGGGATTTCCCGACTCTCTCATAAAATTTCTTGCAAAATCATAAACGGAAAGAATCTCGTCAAGCTCCTCCATTTTTGCTTTTCTTATCATTTCTCCACCTGCTTTCAATTCACCGACAGTATAACATTATTAAAAGCCTTTTGCAAGACAAAAACGAAAAATTCTTTGTCTTTATTTTGTCAAAATTGCAAAATTTAACGGAGCCCGGCAGGGCTCCGTTAAAACATCATATTTTCCACATATTTATCAATAAAAAACGCATTATCGGAAAGCTCAATCGTTTTTGCACTCTTTATTATTTTGTCGCATTTATCTCTTAACTCCTTATTAAGAAGAAGCATTGCGGCACCCGCAAGCGCACCGTTTCCGATTGCCTTAGATTTTTTCTTTGCACCTTTGGGCAAAAGGCCTATCCCCTCTGCCGAGGATAAATTTATTCTGCTTCCGAAACCTCCTGCGATAATAAGGGAATCAACCTCAGAGAAGCTTAACCCCTCTTCTTTTAAGAGGGTACAAATTCCCGATACTACGGCAGACTTTGCAAGCTGAATTGCACGGACATCGTCCTTTGTCACAAATACGCCCTCGCTTAAAGTAACATCCTCTTCCATATAGCCTGATTTTTCAATATCCTCTGTAAAAAGAAGAGTTTGCACCGCATCAATTATTCCGCTGCCGCAAATTCCGACAGGCTTTACATCCCCTATCACGTGAAAGGCGATTTTTCCGTTTTCAAGCCACACCTTGTCGATGGCACCGCTTCGTCCCATCATACCGCTTTTAAGGTAGGCTCCCTCAAAGGCGGGACCTGCCGCCGTTGAACATACTGTAATTTTTCCATCTCTGCAAAGGGCTATTTCTCCGTTTGTGCCGACATCGGCAAGCAGATTTACGCCATCTTTTTCCAATATATCCGACGCAAGGAGCGCACACACCGTATCAGCACCCACAAAGGCGGATACACATGGCGGAAGATAAACCCGGGCATCGCTGTTTACAGAATTTATTCCGATTTCCTTTACCGAAAGCACTTCCCCGAAAAGCCGTTTTGCTTCAAAGGGTGCTTTCGCTAAGGGTTCAACATCCGTATCCGTAAGAAAATGAAGCATTGCCGTG
>JAZSAR010000163.1:0-10709 GCA_045601965.1 Clostridia bacterium | reverse complement strand
ATCGGAAACCTTAGCACCGCCAAGGATTGCGATAAAGGGACGTGCGGGATTTTCCAATGCTTCACCCATAACGGTAAGTTCCTTTTCAATAAGGAAGCCGGATACGCCGGGGATGAATTCTGTTACGCCTGCAGTTGATGCATGAGCTCTGTGAGCTGCGCCGAATGCATCGTTTACATAAGCTTCAGCAAGGGAAGCAAGTTCCTTTGCGAAAGCAGGATCGTTCTTTGTTTCTCTTGCATCGAAACGAACGTTTTCAAGAAGAACTGCCTTTCCTTCGGTAAGTGCTGCTACCTTTGCCTTTGCATCTTCACCGATAATGTCGGTTGCAAATGTAACCTTGTTGCCAAGAAGCTCATTAAGTCTGTCTGCAACAGGCTTTAATGTAAGCTTAACGGGATCTTCTTTCGCTGCCTTTTCAAGCATAGCCTTCTTAGCTGCTTCTCTTTCGCCTTCGGGAAGAGCTTCAACCTTTGCCTTTTCCTTCTTGGTAAGACCAAAGCCTTCTGTAAGTACAGCGTGGGGCTTACCCATATGAGAGCAAAGAATAACCTTTGCGCCCTGCTCTAAAAGATACTCGATTGTGGGAAGTGCTCCTACAATTCTCTTGTCGTCTGTGATTGCACCGTCCTTCATGGGTACGTTGAAGTCACATCTTACCAAAACTTTTTTGCCTTTAACATCAATGTCTCTGACTGTCTTTTTGTTCATTTTTATCCATCCTTTCTATTCTCTTATCATATGATACTATTATACACATATTTTTCCTTTAATTCAAGTCAAAATATTCCTAAAGATAGCCTGTCTCTTGTTATTATTTTGTCAATCTTTTATATACACTACTGCAGAAAGACCGGGACCGGCATGAGCGCCGATGGTTGAACCAAGCTCAAGCACGGTAACCGATGCAGGATTAAATGCCTCTTTCGCTGCCTCAACAAAACTTTCCTTCTTATCCTCTGTAAGGGAGTGAACAACGAAAATATCCTTCCCCTCAAGAACATAGCCCTTATCCTTATACATCTGCATAAATTTGTCGTATAATCTCTTTCCGCCCCTTATCTTGTCACAGCTTACAACAAGACCGTCACGAAGGGTTAAAACCGGCTTTATGTCCATAATGTTTGCAAGAGCCAATGTTGCAAGGTTAATTCTTCCGCCTTTTTTAAGGAACTCAAGATCCTCAACCAGGAAGAAGTAAACCTCTTTTGACATTATTCTTTCATATTCTGCTATAATTTCTTCTACTGTCTTTCCTTCGTTTACCATAGGTGCAACCTTAGTTATTGCAAGGCCATAGGTAAATGAAAGCGCCATAGAGTCAATTATTGTAATATCCGCATCGGGATTATCTGCTAAAATCTCATTTTTTGCAATATTTGCTGACTGGCAGGTTCCGCTTGCCGCAGAGCTCATTGTAAAACAGAGAATCGAATCCGCCCCGTTTGCTATCTCTTCGCGGAAGGCTTCCTCCCACTGAGGTGCCGTTACCTGAGAAGTTTTAGGAAGCACTTTTTCTTCTCTCATTTTATTGAAAAATTCAGTTTTTGTCATATCAATTCCGTCAGCCAGATAGTTTTCTCCGTCAAAAGTGTACCATAAGGGAAGAACCCTTATTCCGAGATTTTCTGCAACATCTACCGGAATGTCTGCTGCGCTATCACATATAATTTTAATCTTAGCCATAAATTACCTTCTTTCTTTTACCCCATCATAAGGCTTACATATACCAAAAATACCAATAATACTACCATAAAAACGGATATTGCACTGAAAATGTATGTTACAACGCCTTTTTCTTTTCGTGCTATGAAATATGCGATAATTCCCGTAATAAGTATGGGCGGGAGAAAATCAAGAATAAATCTTATTATGCCGTTTCCGCCGGAAAGCTTAAAAAGAAGCGTATCAATCCACTCTATCCCCAAAGCTACATATACAATGTATAAAACGCCAACCAAGAATCCTGCCAGAGCACAGAAAAAGCTTTTTTTCTTTCTGCGGGCAGCAGTCTCCATTCGCTCAAAAACCTTTTCCATTTCTTCATCATGCTTTTGCCTTTCAAGGATTTCTCTTTCTTCCACAGCATTGGGATTATACTTTTTTTCAGGGATATACATATAAGAGCTCCTTTCGCATTTCTTTCCAAATATATATTATACTATAAAATATTGTATTTGACAAGCATTTTTTCCGTACGCGCTCTTCAGAAGTATCCGATTTTATACAAAAAGTATCCGATTTTGGCTTGCAAAAGGAAATCAGATACTTTATAATACACTTGAGAGTATCTAAAAACACAAATTTCGACATTTATTACCCAAATTGATAAGAAAGGTGATTTTTATGAGTAAAATTAAACTTGCAATAATCGGTTGCGGCGGGATCTGCCGCTATGCCCACACCCCTGCCCTCCAGCAGCTTTCAGACTATTTCGATGTTGTGGCAACCTGCGACATTATAAAAGAAAGAGCCGAGCATTTTGCAGGTGTTTTCGGTGCAAAGGCATACACAGACTATGAAGAGCTTCTTGAAAAGGAAAATCTTGACGCTGTTGATATCGCAACTCCCAACTATCTCCACTCAATCATCGCAGTAAAGGCATTAAATAAAGGACTTCATGTAATATGCGAAAAGCCCGATGCCGTAAGCGTAGAAGAATGCCTTAAAATGAATAAGGCAGCAGAAGAATCAGGCAAAATCCTAATGGTAATGCGAAACAACCGCTACCTTCCTATGTCTCCCTTCCTGAAAAAATATATTGAAGACGGAAAGATGGGAGATATTTATGCTACACGTTGCGGCTGGATAAGACGCCGCGGAATCCCCGGCAAGGGTGGCTGGTTCACCACCAAGGCAATGTCCGGAGGAGGCCCGTTAATCGACCTTGGCGTACATATGATTGACCTTACAATGTGGCTTATGGGTAATCCGAAACCCGTTTCTGTTACTGGTTGTACCTATAACAAATTTGCAGGCGAAGACACAAAGGAGTCAACAGCTTCTCGCTACGGCGATGCGAAAGAGGGCGGTACCTTTGACGTTGAAGACCTTGCAATGGGCTTTATAAAATTTGATAACGGTGCTTGTATGCAGATTGAATTTTCCTGGGCAAGTAACATAGAAACAGAATACGGTTTTGTTGAGCTCCGCGGTTCAAAGGCAGGCGCTAAGTGGACAAATCTTGACCACAAGTTAAAGCTTTTCACTGAAGAAAACGGCACAATTATGGACGTGTTCCCCAATATCAATCCCCTTAAGTACGAACGCCACGCAGGTATGCTTCATAACTTCGCCGAAGTAATAAATGGCAATGCCGAGCCCAATTTTGTTCCCCAGCAGGGACTTAATATGATTAAAATCCTCTGCGCAATTTACGAATCCGCAAAAACAGGAAAAGAGGTTCTTCTTTAAGAATATGCACCGTACCATTTTGCAATTTTATTTGCAAAATGGCAAGATAATGCAAAAACAAGTCAATATTGTTATTGAAAAAAGTAATCCTTCGTAGTATAATTATATCAAACCCATATTAAGGAGGAATTTTTATGAAACTCGGCGTTATGAATCCCGTTTTAAGCTCTTACAAATTTGAGGATGCGCTTTCCTATCTTCACTCTCTCGGTGTTGATTGCATCGAAATCGGTGCAGGTGGCTATCCCGGAAATGCACACTTAAAGCCCGAAGAGCTTATAGGCAATCCCGAAAAAATAAATGAATACAAGGCTTTACTCGAAAAATACGAAATTACAATATCAGCAATAAGCTGTCACGGCAACCCCCTTCACCCGACAAAGGAAATTGCAGAAAAGTTCCACAATGAATTCAAAAATGCAATCCTTGCGGCAGAAGCTCTCGGTGTTGACACCGTAATCGGCTTTTCCGGTTGCCCCGGTGACTGCGAAGAGTCCAAAAATCCCAACTGGGTAACCTGTGCATGGCCCAACGAATACAGAGATATATTAAAGTGGCAGTGGGAAGAAAAAATCATCCCCTACTGGAAGGATATGGCAGAATTTGCAAAAGCTCACGGCATTAAGAAAATTGCTTTTGAAATGCATCCGGGCTTTGCCGTTTACAACCCCGAAACATTACTTAAATTGAGAAACGCTGTCGGCGATATCATCGGTGCAAACTTTGATCCCAGCCATCTTTTCTGGCAGGGAATTGACCCCGCAGCGGCAATCGTTGCATTAAAGGGTGCGATTTATCACTTCCACGCAAAGGATACAATAATTGACCGCAGAAACACCGAAATCAATGGTGTTCTTGACACAAAGAGCTATGGCGACTTAGCGGGAAGATCCTGGCAGTTCAGAACCGTTGGCTACGGTCACGGCAAGGAAGTATGGAACAACATCATCAGCGCTCTTAAGTTAACAGGCTATGACGGAGCAATCTCCATCGAGCACGAGGACGCTTTGATGAGCCCCACAGAAGGTCTTGAAAAGGCAGTTTCCTTCCTTAAAGAAGTTTTAATCTACCAGTCTTCAGGCGATATGTGGTGGGTTTAAGCAGAAATTTCATTTCTGATCAAACCCAAAAACAACTGCAATTCAGGGTGTAGCAGTTTTACTATTATCAAACAAAAAACTAACGAATCAGCGAGGTAATTACTATGGTACATAATGTTGCATTTATAGGCTTTGGCGGAATGGCAGGCCATCACCTTACACAGTCTAAAGAGCTTACAGACATCATCAAAGTAAAAGGAATTTACGACATCAATCCCGAAAGACAGGCGGTTGCAGCAGAAAAGGGCCTTTATGTATATAACTCGGCAGAGGAAATTTATTCCGATTCCGAAATTGACATAGTTTTGGTTGCGGTTCCCAATCATCTTCATAAAGACTTCTGCATAAATGCACTCCGTGCAGGAAAGCACGTGCTTTGTGAAAAGCCCGTCACCATAACCTCCGACGATTTACTTGAAATTATGGCTGTTGCCAAAGAAGAGGGTAAAATATTCACCATCGACCAGAACCGCCGCGTAAACAAGGACTTCATACTTATGAAGCGCAATGTTGAAGCAGGATTACTTGGTGATGTTTATCTGATTGAATCCCGTGTCGAAGGCTCCCGCGGTCTTCCCAAGGGCTGGAGAACAGACAAGGCACAGGGCGGCGGAATGATGCTTGACTGGGGTGTTCACTTAATCGACCAGATTATGTATATGTACCCCGATGCCAGGGTAACCAACATCTTCTGCAAGATGTATAACGTAAATTATGCCGAGGTTGACGATAACTTCCACCTGGTATTAACCCTTTCGAACGGCGTTACTGCCTATATCGAGGTTTCCACAAACAACTTCATAAAACATCCCAGATGGTATGTTTTGGGCAAGGAAGGCTCACTCGAAATAGGCGACTGGGACTGCGAAGGAACCATCGTAAGATGCAAGGACCGTCAGTCCACCTGGGGCGCTGAAATTGCCAAAAACAAGGTAGGCCCCTCAAAAACCATGGCACCCCGTGACCCCGATACAGTGGATACAATCCACATTTCGGCTCCCACCGACGTTGAGGATAACTTAAATCCCACCTACCGTCAGATGATAAATGCCATCGAAGGAAAGGCAGAACTTACCATAAAGCCCGAGCAGGCTTTAAGAGTTGTAAAAGTTATGGAAGCCTGCTTTGAATCAGCAAAAACAGGTGCTGCAATAAATACAGAAATCTGATAAAAGACTTGCTTATCTAAGATAAGCAAGTCTTTTTTATATAACAGTAAGTGCACATGCAACGCCGATAAAAACAGCGCATCCCAAGGCTATCCCCACTATCACCGCTCCCGATAGCTTCCGCTTTTTTAGCATTTTTGAATACAGTGTATAATGGTATCTTTTTGTATAATTTTCGACTATCCTTTCGGCTTCCCTTACCGCATCAATATTATCAGGACGGGAATCCTTTAATATAAACATAGCCTGTTCTATGCAGTCGGACTTTATATTATCTAAAATAATCACTTTTCTGTCGCTTCTCATAAACCAAACCTCCTTTACCCTTATCTTTTCCACTTTTTTGCTTTTTTATACATCCGACTGCGACAACTGTCATATCATCACGGGCTTTGCAGGAGGTCCTTCCGAGGGCCTCGGCAAGAATAAAATCAGAAAGATTCTGCGCAGAGCCACCCGTAAATTCGCCGATCACATCCTTAAGGCTATCATTTTCTCCCATAAAACAATCTGCCACCCCGTCAGATACCATAATAAGAAAATCCCCCTCATTTATGCGGCAACCGTCAACTTTAGCCTCCGTGCTACCGAGAATCCCTACCGGATTTCCGCCTGCTTCAAGCTCTGTCACGCGCCCTCCGCACTTTAAAATATATCCGGATGCCGAAGCATTTTTTGAAAAAACAGCTTCTCCTTTTTCAGTATTTATCAGAATTATATCAAGCGTAGCAAAATCCCGTCCCCCCTGACGAAGCAAAAGAGAATTCACCATATTTACAGAGGCTTTAATATTCATCCCCGCAGAAAGCAGATTTGCAATAAGAAGGGCGGAAGCTCTGCTTTTATACCTTGCATAGGAGCCTGTTCCCATGCCGTCTGAAAGCACTGCGGCAAAATGTTCCTCATCCACATAGGAAAAGAGAAAGCTGTCTCCCGACACTTCTTCCAGCGCTGCAGATGATACTCCCGTATCAATCCTGAATCCCGAAATTTCCTTGTAGCTTGCACGGCAGACGGAACACCCCTTCATGCCGTATCTTGTAACTTCAAACCCCAGAATTTTTTCAAGGATTTTAGGAATTTCTTCATCGCAAAGTTCCTTTCCTTTGCAGGGCACCATTTCCAGACTTATGCAGAAAACCCCTTTTAAATTTCTTCCCGCACTTACTCTTTTCACGTTTATACCCTGTTTTTTAAGCCCGCTCTTTATTTCGTACTCCAAAGAAGCATCCTTAAGAAGCTTTAACTCCCTTTCTTCTGACAGCTTCCGAAGCGTATCTGCAATGCATGTCATCTGCCCTTTTAATGCTTCATTTTCCTCTTCCATATAGTTATGCCACATATTTTCCATTCTTAAAAGTCTGTAATTGCTTTTAAAAGCCGAAAACAGCTCACGCTTCCTTATACAGCCTGCAGAGTTATTGAATGCTCCCACATTCCCATGTCCTGCCTGTTTTAAGGCATATTCCGCCTCAAAACTGCATTTTCCCGCATAAAAACAATCGGCACAAACAGCCTCCACCGTTAGCTTTGAGGCATCTTTAAGTTCCTTTCCCTTGGCGCGAAACTCCTGTCCGGCGAAAATTTCCGGAACAGAGAAAAAAGCATCGGCAAGGGAATTTATTCTGTCCGACAGTCTTAAGCATGATTCCTCTTCTGCCTTTGTATTCGGAACCATATTAATCACATTCAAAAACCTTCCCGGAATCACTAAAAACAGTGCCGATGCAACAAAAATATCCTCAAGATAAAAAGTAGTTATATCCACGCCAAACAGAGAAAAAACCGGAAGGAGCATCATATATGTAAGCGGCACCGTGAACTTGCCATATTTCTTCAAAACCGCTCCGGAAAAGCCCGAGAGCGTCATATACGCTACAGAAGATGCATTCATCGGCGTAAATATCAATGCAAAAAAACCTGCTGCCATATTAACCGCTCCGCTCACAGGAGCTTTATGCGCATATGCCGATGCCATTCCTATAAGCACCATCAACATGGCTGAAATTGACATTCTTCCCGTCTCAATATCAGAAAAAGACAAGCAAAAGCACATCAGAGTTATCACGATAAAGGCAAACTCCGCTTCCGAAATTTTCTTTCCGTCTTCCCTTTTTAAATAAGCTTCCTTGGCTTTCCTGAATACAAATCCAATCAGAGCAGAAAAAACAGCCTCAGCAAACGCAAAGGAAAAGTGCAAAAGACCATCCTCCTTAAGAAAAATGAGGGAAAGCGTTCCGCCAAGGAGCACGGAGCAGCCCATAATTATAAAATCCGGAAGCTTTTCTGATAAAAATCTTTTAAATAGGACATAGAAAACAAAGGAGAAAACATGCCTCAGATATGATAAAAATCCCACTTTTGCCAAAATCAAACTCACCACATACGCCAGAAGCGAAAAAGGCCCGTTTCCCCACACCGACAAAGCAGGAAGACCAAAGGGCAATATATCTCCATAAAGGGCTGTCCCCGACAACAGAAGAACAGCCAACAAGCCGAATAACATTTTATTAAATGCAAATTTCCCCATATATCTTTTAAAATTCAAATCCAACACTCCCGGACAAGCTTTTTAATAATTATATCAGACCTTTCATAAAAAAAATGTCACTTTACGTTGGGCTGTGCAAAAACAGTATGACAAAAATACATATAAAAAAAGAGTATCTCGCTTTTTGAGATACTCTTTTTCATTTCTCGCTATTTTCCGCGTACAATTTCCTTAAAGCAACCTCCCGCAAAAACCTTTTCCGCCACAGAAATGATATCTTGATTCGTTACAGCATCCACCTTCTCTATGAGTTCACCCTCGCTTCTTACCCTGCCGTTTAATAAGATTCCCTTACCCATGGTGCTCATATGACTGCTTACGCCCTCTCCGCTTAAAATAAGGCTTCCCGCAATCTGCTTTTTTGCGCGCAATATTTCTTCCTCGGTAAGTCCGCTTTTTACAAGCTTTTCCGTTTCTTCTTTAATTATCTTTTCCGTCTTTTCAAGATTTTCTGCTTTCAATCCCGCGTATATACTGAAAAGCCCGATATCACGATAGCTTGCAACGGAAGTATATACCGAATACGCCAATCCCTCTTCCTCTCTTATCCTCTGAAAAAGTCTTGAGCTCATAGATGAGCCGAAGGCATTATTTAATATTATAAGAGGATAGCGCCTGTCGTCATCGTACCCGAAGCTTTCATAGCCTATAGCAAGATTTGCCTGCTCAATTTCCTTTACTGTGGTGTTTTCGCCGCAGGTAAATAAAGGTTTTGTATATTCGGGTTTTACTGCCGAGGAATCCTTCATATCACCGAAATATTTATCGGCAAAATATAAAAGTTCATCCTCATTAAAGTTTCCCGCCACGGAAAGCACCATGTTGGATGGCGCATAAAAAGCCTCCATATGCGAAAGAATGTGGTCCCGCGTTATGTTCATAACGCTTTCCCGGGTTCCTGTTATGCTCCGTCCGAGAGTGTTTCCGGCAAAGGCATGCTCCTCTAAAAGATCATAAACAAGGTCCTCGGGCGAATCCTCGTACATTGCGATTTCTTCTAAAACCACGCCCTTTTCAAGCTCAATATCGCTTTCCGAGAACCGTGAATTAATGACCATATCGCTTAAAACCTCAAGAGCTTCTTCCAAGCTTTTATCCACCGTAAGCGCATAATAAGATGTATATTCCCTGGTGGTATAGGCATTTAACTGCCCGCCTGTCATATCCATCTTTTCTGCTATTTCGCGGGCTGTCTTGGTCTTTGTGCCCTTAAAAAGCATATGCTCGATAAAGTGGGAAATTCCGCTTATCCTTTCGTATCTTGACCCGGATAAAACCCAAACGCCCGCTGAAACTGAGCGGGCGTGAGGTAATCTTTCATATGCAATTTTCAATTTGTTTGAAAGAGTTTTTATTTCTATCATTATTCTGCGTCTTCAGCCTTTTTTTCAAGGTCTAAAAGAGCGTCCTTTCTGGAGAGATTAATTCTTCCCTGACGGTCAACCTCGATTAACTTAACCTGGATTTCGTCGCCAACGGAAACGATATCTGTTACCTTGTCAACTCTCTTTGTGTCAAGCTTGGAGATGTGAACCAGGCCTTCCTTACCGGGAAGATATTCAACGAATGCACCGAAGTCCATAATTCTCATAACCTTACCTGTGTAGGTTTCACCAACCTTAGGCTCGGATGCGATACCTTCAACAATCTTTAACGCCTTCATGCCTGCTTCGTAGTCCACACAAGCGATAAATACGCTTCCGTCGTCCTCGATATCAATCTTAACGCCGGTTTCTGCAGTAATTCTCTGAATTGTCTTACCGCCGGAACCAATAACTTCACGAATCTTTTCAGGATCAATCTTGGTGGAGATAATCTTGGGAGCGTAAGCAGAAAGCTGTTCTCTGGGCTCTGCAATTCGTTTGAGCATTATATCGTCTAAGATGTGGAGTCTTGCAACTCTGGTTTTCTCGAATGCAGTCTTTATAATTTCGGGTGTAAGACCGTCAATCTTTATATCAACCTGAATAGCTGTGATACCGTCCTTTGTACCTGCTACCTTAAAGTCCATATCGCCGAAGAAGTCTTCTAAGCCCTGGATGTCTGTCATAGTGATGAATCTGTCGCCTTCTGTGATAAGACCGCAGGAAATACCTGCAACGGGAGCCTTAATCGGAACACCTGCTGCCATAAGGGAAAGTGTGCTTGCGCAGATACTTCCCTGGCTTGTGGAGCCGTTTGAAGATAAAACTTCGGATACAAGTCTTATAGCATAAGGGAACTCCTGCTCTGAGGGAATTACGGGAACAAGTGCCTTTTCAGCAAGAGCACCGTGGCCGATTTCTCTTCTTCCGGGTCCTCTTGAAGGACGGGTTTCACCTACAGAGTAAGAGGGGAAATTGTAGTGGTGGATATATCTCTTGGACTCTTCATTATCAATACCGTCAAGCATCTGGGCTTCGGATAATGTAGCAAGGGTTGTTGCTGTCAATACCTGAGTCTGACCTCTTGTGAAAAGTGCAGAACCGTGAACTC
>JAZSAR010000162.1:0-6150 GCA_045601965.1 Clostridia bacterium | reverse complement strand
CTCCATTTTCTCTATCTTCTTGGGGTCGATGTCGCACATCATAACAACTTCAACATCGTCACGCTCGGGGAAGTGGTGAGCAACCCATCCTTCGCCGCGGAGACCAAGTCCGATAAAACCAAGCTTTAATTTAGCCATTTGTATCAATCCTTTCGTGTAAACTATGATTTACAAATCCTATTATATATGAAAAATTCCTTTATTGCAATACAAAATCGGATAAAAACCTACGATTTTGGCTACTTTTTATAAACTGTAAAGCGTTTTTTCTTTTTCTTTACGGCAAAGCCACATACCGTTTGTAAAGTCGGGGATGCCGACAGGCATTCCTGTTGCGATGGATTCATCCGAAAGTGCGGTAATGCACATTGCAGATGCTGCATCGTATATGTCAACGGGGCTGTCCCATCCGTTTTTGACAGACTCGGCAAAGGCGGATAAAACAAGACCGTCCATACCTCCGTGACCGCCTGTAACACCTTCTTTAAGTGTCTTTTTCCAGAGGGGATGGTCGTATTCAGAGTAAAAGTCTTCTATATTGCCGTAAAAATCCTTATGTGCTTCTGATTTGTGATGCTCGGGAATGTTATCAAAATAGAATGAATCACCGTTTTCCGTAAATATTCCCTTTGTTCCGTGGACGGAAAGGTCACGGCTGTAAAAACGGGGAATTGTGGTTTCAAGGTGAAGGTGTATTGTTTCGCCGTGGGCACACTTTATAATTGTTGTAATTACATCGCCGTGCATAGCACCGTAAGGAAGAATATCTTCTGTGCCAAAGCCGGTTTCTTTTGAATAATGCATAAGCCCCTTTGCAGGAGATGCCGCGGAATAAAGGCTTACCATACGATTGCCGTTATTTATATCCAAAAGCTTGAATATGGGGATAAGTGCGTGGGTGGGGTAAGTATCGCAGTTGCGGTTTAAGTAGTTGCGGAGGCGGTAATGCTTAAGCTCCCTTCCTCTTGCAAGGGAATTACGAAGGTCGTGACAGTAACCGCCGGAGCAATGAACAATATCTCCGAAAAGTTTTTGTCTTGCCATATTAAGAAGCATCATTTCGGTTCTGCCGTAGCAGCAGTTTTCCAGCATCATAAAAAATGTGCCTGTTTCTTCCCAAGTATGTACTAATCTGAAGCAGTCATTTACGCTGTAGGCACCGCCCACTTCAAGACCGACGGGCATACCTGCCTTCATGCATTCTATTGCGATGGGAATGTGTGATTCCCAGTCGGTTGAAATTATAACCGCATCGGTATCAGAGTCCTTTAATATATCGTGGTAATCCGTGGTCGCCTTCGGGTGAAAGCCCTTTGCAGCTATTTTTGCCGAGGCGGCTTCGAGCTTTTCCGAATCAATGTCGCATATCCAGCGAAGGGACACATCCTCGCGGGCGAGAATACATCCGTGAAGCCAGTAGTCGCCGCGCCTGCCCATTCCGATAAAGCCGATTTTGAATTTATCCATATATAACAGCCCTTTCGTACCTTTTTATTAATTATAGGTTAAAGGTATAAAGTTTGCAACAGTAAAAATTCGTGTTTTAATCAATAAAATTGATTTCTGTAATTTCAGATGCGCTTTCAGCATCGATATATAAAAGAAAGTCAGGGTGAGTCTTTAAGAGTGTTGCGGGTACCATATTGGAAACTTCCTTTGCGGCAAGAGTCTTTGCGACAGCTTCGCTCTTTACCTTATAGGGAACGCAGGAAATTATCTTCTTGCAGAGCATAATCTGATAAGCGGTCATTGAAACTGCCTGCTTCGGAACATCGCCGATTGTGGCAAACCAGCCTTCGCCCATCTGCTGAGCCTTGCAGCGCTCGTTTAAGTCAACAACGATATAAGCTTCCTTTGTATCAAAGTCTGCGGGGGGATCGTTGAATGCGATGTGGCCGTTTTCACCGATTCCGATAAGGCCTAAATCAATGGGAGCCTTTCTTATTTCCTCTGTAAGATGGGGAATGCCTTCGGGCGTGCCGTCAACAAAGTGAGCCGCCTTTAAGGGACCGACCTTTTCTACGAAGCGTTCCCTTAAATATTTTCTGAAGCTTGCACCGTGGGTTTCAGGAAGGTTTACATATTCATCCAGGTGAAACATTTCAACCTTTGTCCAGTCGATGCCTTCTATCTTTGTCAAAGCATCAAGTGTGTCAAACTGAGAAGCACCTGTTGAAAGGGCGATTCTTGCAGAGCCCTTTTCCTCAATACACTTCTTTATTATTTCAGCCGTTTCCTTTGCCGCGCTTTTTCCAAGCTCATAGCGGTCCTTTGCAATTCTTATTTCCATTTCAATAAAGTTCCTTTCCTTCAATTATTACTTTCTTTATATTTATGCCCACGTCAAAAAAGACGAGATCTGCATAATATCCTTCTTTTATTTCACCGCGGTTTTGAAGATTCATAACTCTTGCAGGGTTTACGGTGAGCATTCTTACCGCACTGCAAAGGGGAATATCCGCTTCCTTTACCGCAACACGCAAAAGCCTGTCGCATGTCGCAACGCTTCCTGCATAGGCACTTTTGTCGGGAAGATAGGCAACGCTTCCGTCGCTTACGGTTAAAAGCCCGTCGTCCTTACGCCCTAAAACATATTCGCCTTCGGGCATTCCGGCACCACGCATAGAGTCTGTGATAAGGCACATTCTTCGCTGACCTTTGATTTTGTATATGAGACTTAATAGCTCCTTCGGAAGATGGATTCCGTCTGCTATCACTTCAACGAAAACCGCATCTTCAAGGTATGAGGTATCAACGGCGCCGAGTTTCCTTGAAAGGTTTCGTCTTGTAACCTGATTCATACCCGAATAAAGATGGGTTGCAAGGGTGCAGCCTTCATCAATCAAGGGCTTTAATTCTTCATATACCGCATCGGTGTGGCCGAAGGATGATGTGATGCCCTTTTCTTTAAGAAAGCTGTTAAGCTCTCTGCTTCCATTTAGCTCCGGCGCAAAGCTTATTCTTCTTAAAGTGCCGCAGCCTTTTTTATAAAATTCCTCATATTCTGACCGGTCGGGATTTTTAATGTAGGCGGGATTTTGCGCACCGCACATTGAGTGGGAAAAATAGGGCCCTTCAAGATGGCTTCCTGCAATATGGGCTTTTCCGGGTGCATTTTCAGCCATAACCTCTTTAACATTTTCGATAAATTTCAATGTGTCCGCAAATGAGGATGATGTGCAGGTGGGATAAACTGTTGTTGCACCGTGCTTTGCACTTACATAGGCGGCTTTTCTTACTGCATCCTTATCTCCGTCGGCATAATCAAATCCGCCCGCACCGTGGGTGTGAATGTCGATAAACCCGGATGAAACATAAAGGCCTTCTGCATCGATTTCTTCGTCAAAGGGAAGATTGTCTTCCGTAACTTTAGAAATTTTTCCGTCTTCTATGTAGATGTATCTTCCTTTGAGAAGAAAAGAGGAAACGATAACCGCATTTTTTATTCTTATTATCATAAAAACACTCCTTTCTTGACAATTTTATTATAATGTGATATCATCAATCAGTCAATAGACTAAATTAACTTATTTTGCACAAAATTATATTTTTATATATAATTTTGCGCGCTGAATAAGGATTAAATTATACTATATATAACAAAATATGATTGCGAGGTGGGAAAATGCAGAGCTTTGACAGAAATCTTCCCGAAATGAATTGCTTTTCGCTTGAAGTTAAGGATATAGCCTTTCACGTTCCGCCCATTAAATGGAACGGGGACATATCAGGACATATAGGAATAAACGATGTGTTCTTTTTCGTTCTTTCCGGGGAGTGCTATATGAAAATAGAGGATGATTGCTTCATCGTGAAAAGCGGTCAGATTGCATATCTGCCCAAAGGGAAAATGCGGGCATATACCCGTGTTACCGAAAATTTTGTAATGTACGAAATTGCTTTTGATATAAAGGCGGACGGGAAGGAGCTTTTTCCTTTAATCGGACTTGATAAGGGGGACTATGCCGTTGATGCAGAAAATCCCGATGCCGTTAAGGCATTGTTTGAAGGAGCGTCCAGATACGAATTTAACAGAAGCGGATTTTTCGACATAGCGGCATCGGCAAAATGCTTTGAGATAATATCGGAGTATATAAGGCTGAGATTACTTTCTGAAGGAAAAAAACAGCCGTTTTCCGAGGTTATATGCTATATGAAAAAGCATATAGGGGAGACTATCTGCCTTGATGAGCTTTCCGAGGTGGCGTTTATGCAGAAAAATTATTTCGTGAAAAAATTCCGTGAGGCTTATATGACTCCGCCTATGGAATATTTTGCCCGCCTTAAGATTTATGAGGCGATGAAGTATCTTTCCGGTGGAAATATGAGGGTTGATGAAACCGCAAAAATGGTGGGGATTTCAGACAGCGCATACTTTTCAAGGTTTTTTAAAAAGCATACGGGACTTACACCGGCTGATTACAGAAAGTTATTTAAATAATAAATATTTCCTATTGCAAAAGTGCGGGTTTTGATGTAAAATAAGATAATGCACAAAAAAGGAGAATGAGTTATGGATTTTAAGTCATATATTGCAGAAAAAATAGCTGTGGCAGCAGAGGGAGATAAGGAAGCAATCCTTGCTTTAATCGAAAAGCCGAAGGACGAAGCTATGGGAGATGCGGCATTTCCCTGCTTTTCGCTTTCCAAGGTTTTAAGAAAGGCTCCCAATATGATTGCGGCGGATTTAGCAGAAAAAATCGCATCCGACGATGTGATTGGCGAAGTACGCGCTGTCGGCGGCTATCTTAATTTCTTTTTTAATAAAAAGCTTTTTGTATCACACCTTGCAGAAAAAATTATAAAAGAGGGTGACTCTTACGGAAAGAGCAGCGATGGCGAAGGAAAAAACGTTGTAATCGACTTTTCCTCTCCCAACATTGTAAAGCCCTTCCACGTAGGTCATTTGTTCTCCACCGCTGTAGGAAACTCTTTATCCAGAATATATGATTTTCTTGGCTATAAGGTGGAAAAGCTCAATTATCTTGGAGACTGGGGAACTCAGTTCGGCAAGGTAATTACCGCATATAAAATGTGGGGCGATAAAGAAATTGTCGAAAAAGACCCCATAAACGAGCTCAATAAGCTCTATGTGAGATTCCACGAGGAAGCGGAAAAGGATTCTTCCTTGGAGGACAGAGCAAGAAGTGAATTTCATCTTCTTGAAACAGGAGACGAAGAAAACTATGGACTCTGGAACTGGTTCCGTGAGGTTAGTATAGAAGAATTCAAAAAGGTGTATGACAAAATGGGTATCACCTTTGATTCCTATAACGGCGAAGCGTTTTTCGCCAAGAGGACAGACTCGATTGTAGGGGAGCTTAAGGATAAAAATCTTCTTACCTTAAGTGAAGGTGCGTATATAGTTGAGTTCGATGATATGCCTCCTGCAATCGTGCTTAAGCAGGACGGCTCCACAATTTATACCACCCGTGACCTGGCGTCTGCCGAATACAGAGCAAATACATACAATTTTGATAAGAACATCTACGTTGTGGGACTTCCCCAGAGCCTTCACTTCAAGCAGATTTTCGCAACACTTGAAAAGCTTGGTAAGGAGTATGCGAAAAACTGTACTCATGTCGGCTTCGGAACTGTTAAGTTTGCAACCGGCGCCATGTCGACAAGAAGCGGAAACGTTGTACTTCTTGAAACAGTTTTATCTGAGGCAATAAATAAGACAGCCGAAATTATGCGCGCCAACGGAAATAGTGAGGAAGATATTGCTGATGCTGCAAATAAGGTGGGTATCGGTGCAATTTTCTACACCTTCCTTAAAAACAGCCGTGAAAAGGACATCATCTTTGACTGGGACGATATTCTTGATTTCAACGGAGAATCGGGTCCTTATGTGCAGTACAGCTATGCAAGAGGAAAGAGCGTAATGCGCAAGGCTGAAATAACCGATTATAGCGGTGCAAGCTTTGACTATGAAATAACACCCGAAGAATATTCTCTTTGCAAGCTGCTTTCCGAATTTACAGATACGGTAAAAGCGGCAGCGGAAAAGAACGAGCCTTTCTACATCAACCGTTATGTAACAAATGTTGCAAAGGCATTCAATAAATTCTACAATACCACCCCCATATTAAAGGGTGAGGAAAGTGTGATGAAGGCAAGATTGTTACTTACAGAGGCAACCACAATCTG
>JAZSAR010000161.1:0-6152 GCA_045601965.1 Clostridia bacterium | reverse complement strand
AAATGGCAATTCCTTTACCAAAAGCTTTTCCGCCTACGGTAAGGGATGCAACACAGGCAGTTACGATAATACCGCCCCAGAATGCCATATCTGAGCCTTTAAGGAAAAGCATTCCCACAATTACCGCCGTGGTGGAACCGGAAACAATACCACAGATATCGCCGATTACGTCATTGCATATATTGGAAACACGTTCTGCGTTACGAAGGAGGGTTATACCCTTGGATGCACCCTTCACCCGGCGGGATGCCATGGAATGGAAGGGCGCCTCTTCAGCCGCAGTTACCGCTGTTCCCACAATATCAAAAAGAACACCTATTAAAATGATTGCAAGCAAAACGCAAAGTGCAATTCCTGCAGGAGCGCCCTTTATGGCAACCTCCGAAACAATGTTGATAAGTACTGAAAGCGAAAATGTCAAAAGCATACTTAAAAATGCCCATCTTAAATATTTACGCTTTTGTTTCAAAGCCTTTTCCTGATGGTCGGGCTTGCTACTTCGGACAGTATCCAAAAAAAATCACACTCCGTAAAAAAATAGTGGTGGCAATGCAAGAAGTAAATTTTGCGGCATAGGTTCGGTCGGATTTCCCGGCCTGATCCTCCCCCGTCGCCGATGGGAGCGGTTTCCCTTTAAATCAGGCCTCGTCAAGTCGCCTTAAACAATACCGAATTGCCACTAAGTCCGCACTACAATCCTTCCTGCACCACGAAGGTACAGTCTAGAAGTTTTCCTTCACAGCACAAAACCGTTCCTATCCTCTTTTGCAGATATGCTTTCAAGAAGCTATAACCCCGCTCTCTCGGCCAAGAGAGCGCTGTCTGTCCGCTATCCTACATACCCACTCAAGGCAGGCTACGCTACCCACAGCACAAAAGAGCACTGCATGGCAGGTTTAATCCTTACCCGTAGCTAAATTGTGTCCGCATTAGCCACAAAGTAAAGTCTCCACGGAAAGAGGGTCATGCGCCGCATGCCATTGCGGTCCGCCCTCAGACCTTAACTCCCAGCACACACCCCCGACCGGCATCGGAAGCAAGCACCAGGAACTTCATCGATGTGCCCTTAAGCGGCTTTTTACGACCGCCTTCAGAACAGCATGTACTGACTAGAATACTGCGCCACCTTATTTAATTATATCATTCTTTTAAAGAAAAGTAAATAGGAAATTGAAAATTATATTAAGAAGGGCTGCGGAAATTCCACAGCCTCTTATATCTTTATTCAACACTCTTTCGTCCCCAAGCGGTTTTCTTTTAGAATATTTGATATATCATATTTCTTTATTTTGCTTTTATCTCTGATATCTTTGTAAAATATATAATCCGTTGTCACAACAATATGGGATATATTTCCTTCAACAAGCTTATAGCTTTCGCTTCCGTCAAAGCTGATGCAATAAAGACTTCCTTTTTTGCTCTGATTTCTGTAAAATATCCAATCCTCATTGCTGTTTAAATTCCAACATCTATCCTCACTTATGCACTTTTCAAGCTTATTTTCAATATCGTATAAATAAAGCTTATCTTCACGTTCATAATCCGAATAAATTAGCATTCCGTTTTCTGTAGTTAAGTCTCTTGCATAAGAATCATTGATTTTCACCTTTTCTGTACCGTCAAGCCTCATTGAGTATAATGCGCTTTCATTTTCTATATCGCAGTAATAAATTCTTCCGTCGTATATGCAAAAATTCAATACTCTTTGCGCTAAAAGCTTTCTGCCTTTTCCGCTTAAATTTGCAGAATAGAGCTTTCCCCAGTTGCCATCTTCGGATAAGCGGTAAAACATACGGCCTCCATAAAGCAACAGATTTTCCACCCTCTGGTTAACAAGTCTTTTGGGAAATCCTCCGTCAACAGATATTCTCCATATTTTTCCGGGAGCACCGGATATATAATATATATTGCCGTTGTATAAATTAATTTCGTAACAGTGCTGATTCAGCCACGACAGCCGTTCTCCATTTCCCTCTGCTGTACTTTTATACAGATTGTCATTATCGGTCGGATTAGCATAATAATATACCCCGTTATCTTCAGCTACATATCCCCCGTTTTGAATGTTTCCGGCAAAAGATAAAATTTCTTTTACTGTTTCTTTTTCTCTGCTGCAAAGGGAAAATATCAGAACGATTGAAAGTATCAGTGCCAACAATGCTGCAAACAAAGCCACTTTTTTCATAAATTCACCGTCCCTGCTCTGCTAAATCTATGCCATACTGTACCCAGAATGCATCATCTTTATCTGTTGTTAAATCATTTTGAAAAACAATTTTGGGAAGCCCCATTTTCATTCCGACATATGCCATGTTCATATTTCCCAATTTATCTGCCGATATAAGCATTCCGTCAAAGTACATCCACGGTCTCCAGTTTTTATTATTATCTTTGCTCATATCGTTACCATCAAAAGTATCATACGGAACTCTCCAATAATCATTATATTTATAGTTCCACATACCATATGCAGCTCCTATAAGAAATGCTACAGAGTTCAAAAAGTAACTTCCACCTTCAATTTGAAACATCATCCCAGAAGCTCCTTTTGTCAAATTTTCCTGATACTCTTTTGCAATTCTTGCATTTTCATGAAGCAGATTCATTATTTCATCCTGTGCATATTTTATAGGAGTGCCCTCTTTTTCCAATCTCCGTATATCTTTTGCCATAGAATAATATTCCGCTTTTTCTTTTACTGTAGCAGACTCCCATCTGCTGTTAAGATCACTCAATATTTTATAAGTATCAGAATCCTTCCCATAGTTATCCGCATCAGGGTTTTCGCTCCATTCGCCCTTTGCATTGTATCCCGACTTTATTATGCCAAGTTCTTCTCCCTTATCCTCCTCAGCTTTACTTTCGCTGCTTGTACTTTCTTCGCTTCCCGCATTCGACATAAGAGTAAGCTTTGGCATATTTCCATTTCCCTTAAAAATCTGATAATCCGGTGTGTTATCGGTTATCAAATAATCTGTTTTTTCGGAGCTTTCGACGGCATAGCCGAAAGGCTCCGGCACAGATGGTAAGTTTTTTGGTGACCCATCTTCTATATAGTCTTTTATTTCCGGCAAAGCAACTCTTCCACTGTTTTCCAATCTTTTTCTTTTCCTGTCGCGAAGGCTTTCGGCATCTGTGCTACTTATGTCTGTCGAAGAAGCATCCCCTCCCTTCCACACATCAAAGGGAGTTTGGGTGAATGTCACTTTCTCTTCCTTGCCACCGAGAACGCCTTCAGGCTCTATACCCAATATTCTCTGTGCCTGACGAAAAACCTTTAACTTGTCATTAAAATATCCGTTACTTCGCCCTTTAAGCTCCTCGAAAAAGGAAGCATCTTCTTCCTTTTTCCTCTTTTTATTGTAAATAGATTTCCAAGTTTTGTCACCCGTAATGCCGTCACCCTTCAAGCCGTTTGCATTCTGATAGCGTAAAACCGCATTTGCAGTACTTGCATCGTATCGTCCGTTAACCCGTAGCTTTTCGCCATTTTGGTCGGTGTAGCCTTCTTCATTCAAAAAGCTTTGCAATGCAGTTACCGCTTTTTTGTTCGGCGCTTCGTATAAAAGCTCTTCGCCTTTTTCCTTAAGATTAAAAAATTTGTCACTTGTAAGTTTTTCTTTGTTATATAACAACATTTTTCCTCCTCTTTCATTATATCATAGCCATTTAGCTATGGCAATATTTTTTTGGATACAGCGTTTCGAACCGCTGCGCCCGCACAAGTTAACCTGATAGTATATATTATAACACAACACGTCATAATTGTCAAGAATTATTTTACTTATAAAGTTATTTTGTCTCATAAGGTTAAATGAACAGTAAAGCACACCCCCGACCAATGGTCGGGGGTGTCAGCGTGTTATTCAAGGAAAAGAACGATTTCGCCTGTTTCTCTTGTTTTGTTAAGGTCAATTACTCTCTGGTTTGATGAACCGCGGAACTTAAGCATTATGCTGTGAAGCTCCTCCTTAAACTCACCGTCAACCAGTATGTCGATATGCGACAAAAGCTCATCTGTTTCATCTATGTGCACCTTGCCGCCGGGAAGCAAATCCTCGTATAAATAACCCGTGTAGCACCAGATGTTTTTATCGGGATAGCGCTCCTTCACCTTTTTTACGAAAGGCAAAAGCCCCTTCTGATTAACCTTTTCCATAGGCTCTCCGCCGAGAAGCGAAAGCCCGTCGATATAGGAAGGCTCCATCATCTTCAGGATGGACTCTTCCGTTTCCTCTGTAAAAGGCTCACCGGATGCAAAATCCCAGGTTTCTTTATTGAAACAGTTTTTGCAGTGGTGGGTGCAGCCCGAAACGAAAAGGGAAACCCTTACGCCGAAGCCGTTTGCTATGTCGCAGTTTTTAATTGCCGAATAATTCATTATAAGTGCAGTACCCTTTCCTTGATTTCCTGAGTTCTGCCCTGATTCCAGTACTGTGAGCCGATGTAGCCGCAGGTTCTTCTTGCAACGTTCATCTTTGCCTGGTCACGGTTTTTGCAGTTGGGGCATTCCCATACGAGCTTGCCGTCGTCTTCCTTGATAAGGATTTCGCCGTCATATCCGCAAACCTGGCAATAGTCGGACTTTGTATTAAGCTCCGCATACATAATGTTATCATAAATGAACTTCATTACGTTAAGCACTGCGGGGATGTTGTCCTGCATATTGGGAACCTCAACATAGCTTATAGCTCCGCCGGGAGAAAGTGCCTGGAACTTAGCTTCGAGAGCCAATTTTGAGAAAGCGTCGATATCCTCGGTTACGTGAACGTGATAGGAATTTGTGATGTAGTTCTTATCTGTTACGCCGGAAATTTTACCGAATCTCTTCTGAAGGCACTTGGCAAACTTGTATGTGGTGGACTCCAGGGGTGTTCCGTAGAGTGAGTAGTCGATGTTTTCCGCTTCCTTCCACTTACGGCAAGCGGCGTTAAGTGCTTCAAGCACCTTTAAGCCGAATTCTTCGCCCTCTTTTTCGGTGAGCTTTTTGCCTGTTATTGCATATACACACTCCCAGAGACCTGCAAAGCCGAGGGAAATTGTGGAATATCCGCCGTGAAGAAGCTCTGTTATGGGCTTACCTTTGGGAAGACGGGCGATTGCACCGTACTGCCAGAGGATGGGAGCCGCGTCGGAAAGTGTTCCTTCAAGTCTTTCGTGACGGCACTGAAGCGCTCTGTGGCAAAGCTCAAGTCTTTCTTCAAGCACTTCCCAGAACTTTTTTTCGTCCTTGCTTTCAGCTCTTGCAGTGCAGGCAACGTCAACCAAGTTGATTGTTACAACGCCCTGATTGAAACGTCCGTAATACTTGGGCTTGCCGTTTTCGTCAACATAGGGAGTAAGGAAGCTTCTGCAACCCATACAGGTGTAGCAGTGGCCTTCGCCGTTTTTATCCTTTTTAAGCTCAAGCATAATTTTTTCGGAAATATAGTCGGGAACCATTCTCTTTGCGGTACATTTAGCCGCAAGCTCGGTCAAGTACCAGTAGGGAGAATTTTCGGTTATGTTGTCTTCTTCAAGAACATAGATAAGCTTGGGGAATGCAGGTGTTACATATACTCCCGCTTCGTTTTTAACGCCCTCGCATCTCTGACGGAGAACCTCTTCAATAATTAATGCAAGGTCTCTCTTCAAGCCGGGCTCCTTTGCTTCGTTAAGGTACATAAATACTGTAACGAAGGGAGCCTGACCATTGGTAGTTAAAAGTGTAACAACCTGATACTGAATGGTCTGAACACCGCGCTTGATTTCGTCAAGCAGGCGTTTTTCAACAATATTGGTAATCTTTTCTTCGGAAATTTCAATTTCCGCCTCGGCAAATTCAGCCTCTACCTGACGGCGGATTTTCTCTCTTGAAATCTGCACGAAGGGAGCAAGATGTGTAAGGCTTATGCTCTGACCGCCGTACTGGTTGCTGGCAACCTGAGCAATAATCTGAGTTGCGATGTTGCAGGCTGTTGAAAAGCTATGGGGCTTTTCAATCATAGTACCAGAAATAACGGTACCATTCTGAAGCATATCCTCTAAGTTTACAAGGTCACAGTTATGCATATGCTGTGCGAAATAGTCCGCATCGTGGAAGTGGATAATGCCGTTTTCGTGAGCTTCAACAATATCCTGAGGTAAAAGAATTCTTCTTGTGATATCCTTAC
>JAZSAR010000160.1:0-2962 GCA_045601965.1 Clostridia bacterium | reverse complement strand
AGGAGCGAAAATGATATTCCGTAAAGATCTCTGAATGTAAGAAAAAGTATAGGAGAAATATTTCCTACCACCGACATTGAAATATTTGTACCATAGCAACCAAGTTTAACTCTTTTATTGTTGTCCATTTCTGTCACCTCGGAATGCAGTATAGCACATATAATGCTGTAAATCAAGCACTAAAAATAAAAAAAGACAGCTTTCGCCTGAAAGCCGTCTTTCTTCATTGATTTACATCTTCCGTAAGGAACAAGCCCCTTCCCTACAAACTATATATGGTATAAATCCACACGCCGCAGGCGTATTTCATATTGCGAAGCAATATTTCACGCCCGAAGGGATTTCACAATAGATGCAGGTTATTTTAGTGATATTCCAACTTCGTTGGAGTGATATTTTTACAGAGTAAAAGTGATATTATATTTGCCATTAAACTGTGCGAAGCACAATATCACTCGGTGTAATCCGAATATAACTGTGCAGCAATATAAACTTGCCAAAGGCAAATATAACTGAAAAAAGACATCCGAAGATGTCTTTTTTCTGGTGCCCGAGACCGGAATCGAACCGGTACGACTTTTAACGGTCGCAGGATTTTAAGTCCTGTGCGTCTGCCAGTTCCGCCACTCGGGCTTACCACGAGGAATAGAATACCACAATTTAGCCTGTTTGTCAAGAGGATATTTTACTTTTTTCCTCTTAAAAGCAAGATTTCGGCGAATATTACTCGCCGAAATCAAACACTACTTTTTTCTCATTATCAATTTTAAGGTATGCATCAAAGCTCTTTCCGCTTTTTTTAGAAACAAAGCCTTCTATTTTATAAGTCTTCCCCGTTTCAAGAAGCTTTTTCACATTTGCCATTGAAATGGTTTTTCCGCAGATGGTGCCGCCTATCTTAAAGGCACAGCCTTCCTTATAGCCACGGCAGCCATAGCCGAAACGGTTTCGTATAACGTCCTTTCCGCACATAGGGCAAATTCCTGCCACATCTCCGAAAAATCCGGTGTCGGAGCTTTTTTCGGGAGGTGCGGAATCTTTTTTGAACACTTCCGCGATTTCCGCCTTTGCTATTTCCACACTGTCGGAAATCTTTATTTCTCCCCTGTATACCTTTTTAAGAGCTTTACCGAGCTCACTGGTTTTGTACTTGTCCATACTGATATTCATACCGGAAAGCGCTTCTATCAGAAACTCTCCACCCGGAAGTATGTTGTAAACATCCTTTTTAAGGGCGATATAACCGCTCTTTTTTGCATTATCTATTATTCCCGTTCTTGTGGCTTCCGTTCCCAGCTCAAGACCTTCGAAAATTGCACGGTATTCCTCTGCATCGTCCTCTTCCTTAGCTTCCGCCAGGTCCTCCTTAAAGGGATTTTTAAGGTAGTTGTTAAGGGTTTCTATGGTGTAGTGCTTAGGAGGAGAGGTTTCTTTTTCTGTCAGTATAAACTCTGTATTCACCTCATCGCCCTTCTCCAAAGGAGGAAGGGTTTTATCCTTTTTACCGTAGTCGTCATACTTTGTCCAGCCCGGCTCCTTCATTATTACACCCTTTAACGTAAAGGTTTCTATATCTCCCACTGCAATTGTAATTTCTGTCTTCTCCACCTTACATTCTTCCTTGCAGAAAACTGCCGCAAAGCGACGCATAACCGTGCTGTAAACCTTATACTCAGATTCCGAGAGCTGATCTTTTTTGGGAATTTTATGGGTAGGTGTAAGTGCCGAATGGGATTCGATTTTAGAATCGTCAAATATAGTCTTTTTATCCTTGAATACCAGGTCATACCCAAGATTGCAGAATGCAGAAATAATGTTTTTAATCTTTCCCGCCTCTGCTTTTGCAAGGTATTCCGAGTTTGTTCTGGGATAGGTTACATAGCCTTTTTCATAAAGCCCCTGCAGCACCTTAAGGCTTTCATCCATGCTCATTTTATATTTTTTACCAAGGACATTCTGAAGCTTTGTAAGAGAATAGAGTTTGCCCGGGGCAAGAGTGTCCTTTTTCGTTTTCTTCGCATTAACAATCGCTTTTTCAGAATTTAATTTATTGCAGTAGTCTGCACCCTCGGTAAGTTCATCTTTTGAAAACTTCTTTTTACTTAAAAGCTCGATTTCCTCACCCTTGGTTTCGCACTTGGAAAGAGGCGCATAGTAAATTTCGGGCACAAAATTTTTAATTGCCATATCACGGTCGTAAATCGCCTTTACTATCGGTACAATTACTCTTCCCACACGAAGCAGTGTGCCCGTTTTAAGGGATGCATAGCGTGTAAGATTAACGCCGTAAAGCCAGTCGATATAGGTTCTCGCATAGCCCTCCGACGCAAGATGCTCATACTCTGTTTCGTCCTTCATTGTTTTAAGCCCTTCGGAAATTGTTTCTTCCGTCTGGTCGGGAAGCCAGAGTCTTTTGAAAGCCTTTCCCGTAACGCCTGTTTTATCAACACATATTCTTACGATGATTTCACCTTCGCGGTCGGAGTCCCCCGCATTTACGATGGTGTCTACATCGCTTCGGTTGCAAAGCATTTTTATGGTTTCAAACTGACCTTTAACCCCGGAATCCACGGTTCCCGCCTTGTCGTGCTTAAGCTCAAAATGGAATTTTTCAGGAAAGCAGGGAATGTTTTCCATAGACCACCGTCCGCTTTCTGTTGGCGCATAATATTCTATATCGGCAAGGGAAAACAAATGGCCGAAAGCCCAGGTTACTATGTAGCCTGAGCCTTCAAAATATCCGCCCTTTTTATTCATTTTTCCGATTGCCGAAACTATGTTTCTCGCTAAGCACGGCTTTTCCGCAATAATCAATATCATTTTTTCACCGCATTTGTATAAAAAGGCTGCAAACATTGTTTACAGCCTTAACTATTAAAGTACCTTGCTTAAGAACGATTTTGTTCTTTCATTCTTCGGATTTGAGAAAATTTCTTCAGGAGTTCCCTCTTCCATAACGATT
>JAZSAR010000159.1:0-21214 GCA_045601965.1 Clostridia bacterium | reverse complement strand
AATTTACTTGAAAAAATGAATGAAATATATAAAGAAAACGGCCTTCCTGAATTAACTCCCCGCGCCTGCTTAAGCGGTTCCGATGCGGCATATGTGACGGAGTGCGGCATCCCCTGTGTGGACAATTTGGGCACAGAGGGCGGAAACATACATTCCGTAGACGAATATATAACCTTGGCATCGCTTGCCGCCTCGGCAAAGAGGATTGCCGCACTTATATACTGCATCTGACAAAGGAGAAACAATGAAAGCGATACTTTTAATACTTGGCTCAGGAATTTTGACAATCGGAATATTTTTGCTGATTTTTGCAAATTTCACTTTGGGAAATCTCCTTACATTTATACTTGGGGCATTTTTTATGATTTGGGGAATATTTGAGGAAAGAATAAAAGAGCTTACGGAAAAAGGAGTGCTTAAATATGTCAAGTACGCCTTTTTGACACTTCTTTGTGCCGGGCTTTTGCTTGTTTCGTTTATTGCCGCCTACGGATCATCGGATAACGCTACATACAAAGAGGATGCCGTTATTGTTTTAGGGGCGGCGGTAAGGGGAGAGCAGGTTACACTTCCTTTACAGTACCGACTTGACAAGGCGGTAGCATATCACGAAAAAAATCCCGATGCCCTGATAATTGTAACCGGAGGAAAGGGACTTCAGGAGGATGTGACGGAAGCTTACGCCATGGAGAAATATCTTATATCAAAGGGCGTTGCGAAAGATAAAATTATAAAAGAGGAAATGGCAACCTCCACCGAGGAAAATATGGCATTTTCAAAGGAGATTGCAGACAGATTATTTGAGGAAGATTACAGTGTTTTGGTAATAACAAACCGCTTTCATATACTGCGCAGTGTTACTATGGCGAAAAATGCGGGATTTTTAAGGGTTACCCATATGGGAGCATCCTTACAGTGGTATAATTTAATATCCTGCTATTTAAGGGAAAGCCTTGCGCTTTTAAAATTGTGGGTTATAGGATGAATTATTTTGACATATCGGAAAAAATATGATATACTGAAATGTAATTTATTAAAGGAGGCGATGAGCATGGAAGAAACATTGAAAGAGCAGGACAAGGTGATAATTGCCGGTGTGCATACTGGCGCCCTTGACGGACTTAATGACACCACGGAGGAATCCATGCGTGAGCTTTCGGAGCTTGTTGAAACCGCAGGCGGAATTGTGGTCGGGGAAATGGTGCAAAACCGCCAGGTGGTGGAGACGGGCACATATTTTGGCGAAGGCAAGCTTGAGGAGCTTAAAAACGCCGCAGATACACTGGAAGCCGATATGATCGTGGTGGACGATGAACTGACCGGAAGCCAGATAAGAAATATTGCGGACGCAACAGGCGTTTCGGTAATCGACAGAAACACCCTTATTCTTGATATATTCGCGCAAAGGGCAAAAAGTGCCGAGGGTAAAATTCAGGTTGCCCTTGCACAGCTTAAATATATGCTTCCGAGGCTGTCCGGTATGGGAAAGGCTCTTTCACGTCAGGGCGGCGGTATCGGAACGAGAGGCCCCGGGGAAACCAAGCTGGAGTCTGACAGAAGACACATTATGAGAAGGGTTTCGGCACTTTCTGATGAGCTTGCCGAAATTGAAAAGCGCCGAGATTTTTCAAGGCAGAGAAGAAAAAAGGACGGTGTTAAAACCGCCGCAATCGTGGGCTATACCAATGCGGGAAAATCCACACTCTTAAACATTATGACGGGTGCTGAGGTTACAGCAAGAAACCGCCTTTTTGAAACATTGGATTTAACGGGAAGGGCACTTGAACTTTCCGATTCAAGGTCTGTAAGATTGATTGACACCGTCGGCTTTATAAGAAGGCTTCCCCATCAGTTTATCGAGGCTTTTAAGTCAACCTTAGAGGAAGCGAGCTCGGCGGATATTATAATCCACGTTATTGATTCATCAAGCCCCGAAATGGAAAACCACATAAAGGTGGTAAGAAAGCTTTTGTCGGAGCTTGGATGTGATGAAAAGCCGGTAATTGGCGTATTCAATAAAATTGACGTAAGGGAAGAGGAGCTTCTTGGCGATTACGGCTTTACCTATCAGGTGGAAATTTCCGCTAAAAACGGAGAAAATTTAGATAAGCTTATTGAGGCTATCGAAGAAGCACTTCCGGGCAAAAAGAAAAAAGCGGTGCTTTTAATTCCCTATACCGACGGAGCGGTGGTTTCGGAAATACATGAAAACGAGCTTATCATAAGCACCGAATATACGGAGGAGGGCACTCTTATTGAGGCAATGCTTGATGCCGTAACTAAAGAAAGGTACAAAAAGTATGAACGGGTATAAAACGGTGGAAAAAGAAAGCGGAGCTGAATTTACCGAAAAAAAGTCAAGGTTTATCGGCTATGCCTGCCCCGTTAAAACGGAGGAAGAGGCCCTTGCCTTTGTGAATAAAATAAAGAAAAAGCACGCCGACGCAAGACACAATGTGTATGCCTATGTGGTGAGGGACAATAACATTCAGCGCTTTTCCGATGACGGAGAGCCTCAGGGTACTGCGGGAATTCCCGTGCTTGATACCATAAGAAAGCAGGAACTTACGGACATAGCACTGGTTGTAACCCGATATTTCGGAGGGATTCTTCTCGGTGGCGGCGGTTTAGTCAGGGCATACGGTCACGCGGCATCTATTGCAATTGAAGCGGCAAAGCCCGTCTGTATGTCCTATTCTGCCATTTACAGAGTTAAGGTTTCCTATACACTCTGGGGCAAGGTGGAATATGAAATGCGGAAGATGGAGCTTTCACCCTATGATATGGTGTATGATTCTGATGTTTATTTTTCCGTTTCCGTTTTACTGGAGAAGGTGGAAAAATTCGAGAAAAATCTTACTGAGGCAACGGGCGGTCAGGCGGAATTTTCAAAGTTTGACGAAAAGTTTGTTGCCACAGAAATTAAGGAGGAATTTTAATGGATAAGAATGTGCCCCTGGTTGTAGTAAGGAGACTCCCCAGATACTACAGATATTTATCGGACTTGGAGGAAATGGGAATAGAGCGGGTATCATCCCAGGTTTTAAGCAAAAAGCTTGGCTTTACGGCATCTCAGGTACGTCAGGACTTAAACTGCTTCGGCGGTTTCGGTCAGCAGGGCTATGGCTACAACGTAAAGATGCTCCGTGATGAGATAAGCAAAATTTTAGGACTTGACAAGTGCTATAAAATTGTTATTATCGGTGCAGGTAATCTGGGTCGCGCAATACTTAACTATCCCGGTTTTACGAGAAGAGGCTTCCGCTTTGTCGGAATATTCGACCAGGACGAGAGCTTAATCGGAAAATCTGTCGGAGATCTTACGATAAAGGGAATGGATGAGCTTGAGGTGTTCTGCGAGGAAGAAAAGCCGGATATCGGAGCTCTTGCTATCCCGAAGGGAACTACCGATGAAGTGGCAAAAAAACTTGAAGCACTGGGCATAAAGGGAATATGGAACTTCTCCCATATTGAGGTTACAAGCGCTGTGCCCGTTGAAACAGTTCACTTAAGTGACAGCTTAATGACTCTTGCTTACAGAATTTCCGAGGAAGAGGAAGAAGAGTAAAAGGAAGCGTATCTGATGAAAGATAAACCGATTGCGGTTTTTGACTCAGGTGTCGGCGGCATAAGTGTGATTCGTGAGCTTTATGCTCTGATGCCAAATGAAAATTACATATATTTTGGTGACAGTGCCAATGCGCCCTATGGTAGTAAAAGTGTAAAAGAGGTTTTGACTCTTTCTGTAAAAAACGCCGAAATGCTGATGGGTATGGAATCGAAGGCGCTGGTTATTGCCTGCAACACGGCAACAAGCGTTGCGGCATCTTTCTTAAGAGAAAAATATCCCGATTTTCCCATAATAGGGGTTGAACCTGCTTTAAAGCCTGCGGTGCTTTTTAAGGAAAATTCCACCGTTGCGGTTATGGCAACGCCAATTACCTTAAGGGAGGAAAAGTTTAAAAAGCTTATGGAATCATTCAAAAGCCGGGCAAAAATCATTCCCGTGCCGGCAGAAAAGCTGGCAGGAATGATAGAGCGGGGCATAGTTGAAGGAGAAGAGCTTGAAAGCTATATAAAGGAACTTTTTTGCCCATACAATGATGAAAAAATTGACTCTGTTGTGCTTGGATGCACTCATTATCCTTTTATAAAGAAAACGCTTAAGAAAGTTTTGGGAGACATTCCGCTTTTTGACGGAGGAAAAGGAACAGCAAGAGAAACAATGAGGCGTCTTTCGGAAAAGGATTTGCTTAAGCAAGGAACAGACAAAGGAAATATCAACTTTTTAAGCAGCAAAAAAAGCATTGATGAAATTTTACTCTATAAGAAATTTTTCTCTCTGGAGGTGTAGATGATGAAAATTAAATTTTACGGTACAAGCCACGGCGTGGTTGAAAAAGGAAGGGCAGGTCAGTGCATATTTTTAGATGTTAACGGAAGCGGATACTTTTTCGATATGGGAAAGTCCGGCATTGAGTGCTTAAGAAACGACGAATATGACGTAAATAAAGTGAAAGCTGTCTTCTTTACCCATCTTGACAGCGACCATTTCCTTGGTGTTATGCGTTTTGTTGAGCTTGCCGTCTGGTACTTTAAGGAAATGAAATATAAGCTGTTCTTCCCGGAGGAGAGAGGATTTACCTTTATTAAAAGTTATGTTGATACAATGATGGCAGGCTGCAGCTTCCCCGAAGACAGAATTTACCATGAGGTATTTTCCGAAGGCGAAATATATAAGGATGAAAATATTAAGGTTACGGCACTAAGGACAAAGCATTTGCCTGAACCGAGAAAATCTTACGGATTCTTGATTGAGGCGGAGGGGAAAAGGGTTTACATAACGGGTGATTTGCAGTATACGACTGCGGACAGACTTTCTGACTTTCCCGGTATTGCAAGGGAAAAGCTTGATATGCTTGTTTCTGAAGGAGCACATTTTTCATCAGGCGCTCTTATGAATGAACTTTCCCGCTGCGAGGCGGAAAAAATTGCGGTTATTCATGTTTTTCCACAGGCAAAATATGACGAATTTGAAAACGAGAAGCACCGTCTTAAGGGAGAACTTATATTGCCGAAAGACGGCGATGAATATATAATCTGACAGGTGAAGTATGAAAATTAAATTTTACGGAACAAGTCACGGCGGACCTGAAATGGGAAGAGAATGCCAATGTATTTTTGTTGATACTGAAAAAGGCGGATATTTCTTTGATATGGGGGTACTGGCTTCCCCTAAGCTTAAAAACGACGGTTATGATGTAAGCAGGGTAAAAGGAATATTCATAACCCATCTTGACCGTGACCATATTGCAGGGCTTCTTGATTTTGTAATGATTTCGACAATTCGCCACAAGGATATGAATTTCTCTGTTAATCTTCCTGAAAAAAGAGGATTCGATGCCATTAAAAGCTATATTGAGATTATGAATGAGCCTTTTGAGGAAGAAAGAATAAGATATAGTGTGTTTACGGAAGGTGAAATTTTTGACGACGGAAACTTAAAGGTTACGGCGGTTAAAACAGATCACCTGGCAGAGCCTAAAAAGTCCTACGGCTTTTTAATTGAGGCAGAAGGTAAAAAGGTATACATAACAGGTGATTTGCATCATTCTCTTTCTGACTTTCCCGATGTGGCAAGAGAAAAGCTTGATGTGCTTATCACAGAGGGAGCACATTTTGAGGTTGACGCACTTTTTGAAAAATTGGAAGAATGTCTTGCAGATAAAATTATGATTATACACACAAACCGTCAGGCGGAAAAATATCCTGCCTTTGAAAAAGGAAAGAGCAGGATTAAGGGAGAGCTTATTTTGCCGAATGACGGCGACGAATTTATTATATAAGGAGAATTATTATGAAGGGCAATATTACAGTTCACACACAAAACATTTTTCCTGTGATTAAAAAATGGCTTTATTCCGACAAGGACATATTTTTAAGAGAAATTGTGTCCAACGGATGCGATGCTATAACAAAGCTTAAAAAGGTGAAGGACGCAGGTGCCGCACTTCCGACGGACGAGGAATACGAAGTTCACGTTGTGGTTGATAAGCCTAATAAAACCATCACTGTTTCCGATAACGGTATCGGTATGACGGAAAATGAAATTGAGAAATACATCACTCAGGTGGCATTTTCGGGAGCCGAAGACTTCCTTGCCAAATACGAGGACAAGTCCCCTGAAAATCAGATAATCGGCCATTTCGGTCTTGGATTTTTCTCATCCTTTATGGTTTCCGACAATGTTGAAATTGAAAGCTTATCCTTTGCAGAAGGCGCAAAAAGTGCCCATTGGAGCTGTGACGGCGGTATTGAATATGAAATGACTGAGGGAAAGAGAGAAAAGCGCGGCACGGACATTATCCTTCACATTACCGAAGAGGATGAAGAATATTTATCCATTTCGAGGATAAGAGAAATTCTTGATAAGTACTGTGCGTTTTTACCCGTTCCGATTTTCTGCTATCAGGCAGGAGAGGACAAGGGCACAATGATAAACGAAACCCTGCCTCTGTGGATGAAATCACCCGCACAGTGCACCGACGATGAATACAAGGCATTTTATCAGAAGCTTTTCCGCCGCTATGACGAGCCTTTATTTTGGATTCACCTAAATACTGATTATCCCTTCAACTTAAAGGGTATACTTTATTTCCCCGTGGTTGAGAAAACTCCCAACCTTACGGGCGGCCCTGTCAAGCTTTTCAACAATCAGGTTTTCGTTGCTGATAATATAAAGGAAATTATTCCCGAATTTCTGCTTATGTTAAAGGGCGTAATCGACTGTCCCGACCTTCCCTTGAATGTACCGAGAAGCTTTTTGCAGAACGACAGAACGGTCACAAAAATTGCAAACCACATTGTAAAGAAAATTGCCGACAAGCTTTCTTCTATGTTTAAGACGGAGCGCGAAAACTATGAAAAATACTGGGAGGATATTTCGGGCTTTATCAAGTTCGGCTGTATGAGCGATCCTGTGTTCTACGATAAGATAAAAGACTGTCTCATCTATAAAACCACCATGGGTAAGTATGTGACACTTTCCGAATACTTAGGCGAAGACAAGAAGGAAGTGTACTACGCCACAAGCGGAGATTATCAGAAGCAGTATATCAATATGTTCAGCGATCAGGGAATTGAAGTTATGCTGATGCCGGGATTAATTGATGCCACCTTCGTTCAGTTTTTGGAGAGCAAAAACGAAGGCATAACCTTCAGAAGCATTGATTCGGTTACTCCCGACAGCTTTAAGGCTGAAAATGCAAAAGCGGATGCAGCGGCTGTTAAAAAGATTTTTGAAAAGGCGCTTCCCGAAGGCACGGAAATTGATACTGCGGCACTTAAGGAAGAAAATGTCCCCGCTCTTTCCATGATTGACGAATATGCAAGAAGAATGCGTATGATGTCGGCGGCGATGGGCGGTATGGAATTCCCCGATAAGAAAAAGCTTATGATAAACCTTAATAACTCCATAATTGAAAAGCTTCCTTCTATGGATGAGGAAAAGGCTGAGCTTATGGCAAAGCACATCTATGACCTTGCCAGAATGGAATCTGAGCCTCTTCCTGCAGAGGATTTGCAGGAATTTATAAGAAGAAGCATCGATATGCTTGGTAAGCTTTCATAAATAAAAAAGTCAGGCATTGCCTGACTTTTTTATTTATATTACTCTTGCACATACTGCATATATATTTTCGGCAGTTAGCTTTTCGCAAAGAGCAGCACAGTTGCTATAATTATCGAAAAGACCGTACACGCAAGAGCCGCTTCCGCTCATTAAGGAGCCAAGTGCACCTTCTGCCAAAAGCCGTTCCTTGAAACGTAAGATTGCGGGACGAAGATTCCCTGCTGGAATTTCAAAGGCATTATAAAGGTTTTCTGCAGCGTCTTTTACGGAGTTTTGTTTAAGCGCTTTTATCATGCCATCGGGAGATGGATGGATAGTTTCTTTTTCATTGTCATAAAGCTCATACATCATTTTGGTGTTAAGTGAAAATCTGGGATTTATGATTGCGGCATAGCAACAGGTAAAGGTGGGAAGCGAAGTCATAATTTCTCCGATTCCTTCACATAGTGCAGCACTTTTTTTCATGCAAAAGGGGATATCGGCACTTAATGTGGCACCTGTTTTTATAAGTTCATCCTCGGTAAAGGGCTTTCCGAAAAGGTAATTGAGCCCCGATAATACTGCCGCACCGTCGGTGCTTGAACCGCCAAGCCCGCCACCAATGGGAATTCTTTTTGTTATGTGGATTGAAACGCCCTGAGCGGTTTTTATTTCAGATAAGAATTTTGCGGCGGATTTGTAGGCAATATTGCGCTCATCTGTTGGAATATAGGGATTATTCGAAGTGATTATTATTTTCCCGGATTTGTTTAGGGAAAGATTGATGCTGTCTTTAAGATCCAGTGAGTGCATAACCGAGGAAATATTGTGATAGCCGTCTTCACGTTTTCCGGTAATATCTAAAAACAGATTGATTTTGGCATTGGCCGAAACTGTGATGTTCAAAAAAATGCCCCCTTTTGGTATAGAATACCACAAGGAGGCAATAAAGTCAAATATTAAAGTATAATACAGATAAGTCCGCCGGAGCCTTCGTTTATGATGCGCTCCAGTGTTTCTCTTATTTTGTCACGGGCGTCGTCAGGCATCCTTGAAAGCTTGTTGTTAAGCTCCTCGGTCACAAGCTCGTGAAGGCTCTTACCAAAAAGCTTGGATTCCCAGAGTTTTATGGGATCGGATTCGAATTCTTCCAAAAGATAGTGGACAAGCTCCTCTGATTCCCTTTCTGTTCCGACAATGGGGGAAAGCTCGGTTTTTATATCTGCCCTCATCATATGTATTGAAGGAGCGCTGGCGGAAAGTTTTACGCCGTATTTTCCGCCCTGACGGATGATTTCGGGCTCTTCAAGGTACAACTCGTCGGGAGCGGGCGATACAATTCCGTAGCCGGTTTCCCGCACCTTGTGAAGGGCGTATTTGATACGGGTGTATTCTTTCTCCATTGCCGACAAATTCATAAGAAGGCGTAAAAGTTTTTCTTCACTGTCTATATCAAATCCTGTTGTTTCCTTTATTATACCGTAGAAAAGGTTTTCGTCTACGGTAACTTTACTGCTTACACAACCTGTGCCAAGGTCGATTTTATCCACAAAGGCACCGGTTATGAAGTTTTCTTCCGAAAGTGCATCAATGAGCTTTGATATCTGGCTTATTCTTTTTATATCGTAAACTGTTTCACGGATTTTTGCGTAAAGATTCTTTTTTAATGTATGCTCTTCGGAAAGAGCATCTATCCAGGAGGGGATATCTATTCCTATTTCCGATATGGGAAATTCATATAAAACGGCTTCAAGGATGGAAAGAATGTCTTTTTCGGTCATTTCAATGCAGTTTATCCGCTTTACGGAAACGTCATGTTTCCTTCGTATTTCTTCTGCAACTGAAATGGCGGCATCGCCTTCAGGGTTGGATGAGTTGACCATTACCACGAAGGGCTTGCCGATGGCTTTCAGCTCTTCGATAACTCTGTCTTCTGCTTCTATGTAGTCGCTTCTCGGAATATCGGTGATGCTGCCGTCGGTGGTTATCACAAGGCCTATTGTGGAATGCTCGTTTATAACTTTTTTTGTTCCGTATTCTGCAGCATCGTTAAAGGGAATTGCCTTATCCGACCAGGGCGTTTTAACCATTCTCGGAGCGTTTTCTTCCATATATCCTATTGCGCCGGGAACAATATAGCCCACACAGTCAATAAGCCTTACGTTGAAAAAAGAATTGTTTTTGTCAAGTGAAATTTTTACTGCTTCGTTAGGTATGAATTTAGGCTCTGTGGTCATAATGGTTCTGCCCTCGGCGCTTTGGGGCATCTCGTCTGCGGCACGCTCTCTTTTATAGGGATTGTCAATTTTGGGCAGAACAAAATAGTCCATAAATTTTTTGATAAAGGTGGACTTGCCCGTGCGTACCGGACCTACAACGCCGAGGTAGATATCGCCCTGGGTTCTCATTGCAATATCGGAATAAATGTTTTCCAAAAAAATCATCCTTTCCAAAGGCATAAAAACGCTCTGCCTTCTTAAAAGTGTAGTTTGTACATATGTATGCTGAGGGGGCGGGGAATATGCAGATAAGTTATAATTAAAGAACCGCTTTTTTCTGACAATATGGGGTGGAAATATTATAATCTGAAGTGAAACGTAAAATTAATTTGACTAAATTCAGCCTGTATATGCTGCAAACTTGGGAGATGTGGTTGGTAAAGCCTTTGGTGATAGGGCAAAGGTGAAAAAATATTGCATTTTTATATTGGGTATGTTAGAATATGATTAAATTAAGCAAAGAAAGAAGGAAAGAAAATGAAAAAAAGAATTTCAAGTTTGATATTATTATTAACTGTATTGATGAGTGTTTGTGTTTTCATGCCGGCGAATATACAGGCTGATGACAGCGCATCTGATATATTTGGCGCAAATGGTAAAATTCCAAGGCTTCCTGAAGGCGCTCGACTTCACTATATAGTTTTCAAAGATGGATATCAAAATAATCTGGCAATGACTTCTTTTGACTTCTTGGAAGGTGAGGACAATTATATTATTTGTGATGATTCGCATATGCTTTATTTTTCTGACGAAAGCAGATTAAGGAATTGCACTATTTATTATTATGATTCTTCTAAGAATGAGTGGGTTGCGGAAATGACAGGATTTGGTATGGGCTTTAATGTAATGGAAATATATCGTTCAAGTTTAGACGTGTACGTTGGCAAGAAAAGGTATCTGACCGGTGAAGACTACTGGGAAATTCCTGCAGAAAAAACCTCTTTCGGCTCTGAGGTTTCTGATTGGGCAAGAGAAGAAGTGGAAGAAGCGTTTGATGAAAAACTGGTTCCGGATGTTTTGAAAGGGAAAGACCTGACTCAAAAAATAGATAGAGCTGAATTTGCAGCAATTGCTGTTGCACTCTATAAAAAACTGACAGGTAACGATATAATGGAAACCGACAATCCTTTTAACGATATAAATGAAAATCCTTGCAGGGATGATATATTAAAGGCATATAACCTTGGTATTACGGCAGGAACAACGACAACAACATTTGAACCGAATGTCAGCATTACAAGAGAACAAATGGCGACTATTCTTGCGAGAACATATAAGAAATCGATATATGAAGATTGGTCTCTTGCAACAGACAGTGATTATCCATTAAACTCCTGGGGATTTCCCAAATTTGATGATGACGATGAAATTTCAGATTATGCCAAAGAGGCGGTTTACTTTATGGCATATTATGATGTTATAAAGGGTATAGGTGATAATAAGTTTGGACCTAAAAATGATGAAACACTCGGAGAGATGTACGGATATGCTACAAGGGAACAAGCTGTTATCATTGCATTGAGATGCAGAAAATTGCTTTGATTTTAAATTACAGATTAAAATTAATCACAGCCCTTGTGGTTGTGCGTTGATAATGGCCGTTTTTGCGGTATTCGAGAATCTCTGTTTATAACCGGAAAGTTGGTTTTGGAAAGTAATGAGAAACTCTTGGGAGTATCTGATATATTTAATGCATTAAAACATTGACAGATAATTGTCAAATGCAGTAAAATTGTATTGACAAAAACGCTTTACTATGGTAATATTACAAGGTAGTGTGTGCATAGTTACTACATTAGTCCACCATAGGCGGACTGTGAGAGGGAAATGTGTGCGCATATGAAACAAAAAAAGGGTGCAACGCATCCGAAAAAAATATTGGAGGTTTTCAGTATGAAAAAGGTATTGGCACTTATTATGGCTTGCCTCATGGTTTGTATGTTATTTACAGCATGCGGCGAAACACAGGTTGAAGAAACCGGCGAAAAGGTAATTAAGCTCGGCGTATTCGAACCCGCAACAGGCGACAGTGCATCCGGCGGTAAAAAGGAAATGCTTGGTGTACAGTATGCTCACTCTCAGACACCCACAATCGACATCGCAGGCGAAACATACAAGGTTGAACTTGTTTATGGTGACAACGGTTCCGATGCAGCAAAGGCTCCCACAGCAGCTTCTCAGCTCGTTAGTGAAGGCGTTGCTATGATTCTCGGTTCCTACGGTTCCGGTGTATCTATGGCTGGCGGCCCCATCTTCAACGATGCAGGTCTTGCAGCTCTCGGTATTACATGCACAAACCCCAACGTAACAGCAGGTAACGACTACTATTACAGAATTTGCTTCCTTGATCCCTTCCAGGGAAGTGTTCTTGCAAACTTCGCAGTTGATAAGTTTGCTGCCAAGAAGGCATATCTCTTAGGTGAACAGGGTAACGAATATGACCAGGGACTTATTGCTTTCTTCGAGCAGGCATTCGTTGCAGCAGGCGGAGAAGTTATAAAGGCTTCTTTCCCCAAGGACAGCTCTGACTTCACAACATATCTTAATCAGGCTAAGAACGAAGGTGCAGAAGTTATATTCACTCCTGTTTCCATCGCTTATGCTACACAGATCGTAAGCCAGGCTGCAAAGCTCGGTATCGAAATTCCTTTCCTTGGCTCCGATACACTTGACGATAACAAGGTTTTGGAAGCTACAAAGGATACAAACATCAAGCTTTATGTTTCTACCTTCTATCAGGAAGGCGGTTCTCCTGAGTTTGACGCAGGTATCAAGGAATATATCAACACCAACGCTGACGCTAAGACAGCTAACGGCGGCGACGATACAATCTCTGCTGTAACAGCAATGGGTTACGACGCTTACTATGTAGCTCTTGAAGCAATTAAGGCTGCTGATTCTGCAGATCCCGCTGCAATCAAGGCTGCACTTGGTGCAGTTACATACGACGGTGTATCCGGTGCAATCGCATTCGACGAAATCGGCGATGCAAAGAGAGATACAGCTTACATCAAGACTGCTGACACAGCAGCAGGTGCTTGGGCACTTGAAACTGTTCAGACAGTTGCTGCAGAAGAAGCTCCCGTTGAGGAAGCTCCCGCAGAGGAAGTTGCTGAATAATTAAAAAATAAAGCCGGCGGGGGATTTTTTGCCCCCGCCATACGGCTTTTTATAAAGACCGCGTCAAAAGCGGTTTTTGGCGGAAAAACGCTTTTGAGACGGCCTTGTGCGGTCTATTTATTTGGAGGAGGAACTTATAGTGGATTTTATAATTTCTACACTGCTATCCGGTATATCTGTAGGCGGCCAGTACGCATTAATTGCTATCGGATATACCATGGTATACGGTATTTTAAGACTTATAAATTTTGCACACGGTGATGTGTTTATGGCAACAGGACTTATTATGATTTATATGTGTGCGGCATTCCCGTGGTATGTTGCACTGCCTATTACTGCAATGGTTACGGTTATTCTCGGTTTTGTAATTGAACGTGCGGCATATAAGCCTCTTCGAACAGCGCCCAGAATGTCTGTTATGATTTCAGCTATCGGTGTAAGCTATCTTATACAGAATGTTGCTACTTATGTAACCGGCGGACAGCCTATGGAGTATCCCAAAATACCTTTCCTTTCTGAAATGGTTAATATTGGCGGTGCTGCGACCAGTATGGTAACGGTTATTACTCCGTTTTTAGTTATACTGCTCGTTATTGCCCTTGTTTTACTTATCAACCACACGAAGGTTGGTATGGCAATGCGTGCTCTTTCAAAGGACTTTGAAACCAGCCAGCTTATGGGCATAAAGATAAATAAGGTCATTTCTATGACTTTCGTTATCGGCTCATTTCTTGCTGCGGTAGGCTCCTTCCTCTATTTCAGTAACTATACAAGAATATATCCCGTATCAGGCGCAATGCCAGGTCTTAAGGCTTTTGTTGCGGCGGTATTCGGCGGTATAGGTTCAATTCCCGGTGCAGTTATAGGTGCTTTTATCATCGGTATATGTGAAAATATTATAAAGGCTCTTCCTCCTGCGTGGGATGTTTCAAATTTCGTTGATGCATTTACCTTTGCACTTCTCATCATCATTCTTATAGCTAAGCCTACCGGTTTGTTTGGTGAAAAGGCAACAGATAAAGTGTGAGGAGGCAGCAAAATGACAAAAATTAAAAAGACAAATAAAAATACAATTGCTGCACTTATCTTCTGCATGGTGCTCCTTGCAATTGTTGTATTCCTTGAAAACTCTAAAATTATACCACCCACACACATTCTTTTCACAATTATCAAAAAAGGTGCGGTATATTCACTTGTGGCTGTTTCGATGAATCTTTTAAATGGATTTACCGGTCTTTTCTCTCTTGGACAGGCAGGCTTTATGCTTCTCGGTGCATATACGTATGCTATATTTACCGTTCCCACCGCAGTTAAGGATAATGTATATTATCTTCATGGCGGATCCGCAATTGATTTTTCATTCCAGGAGCTATACGGAAAGCTTTTCGGAATGGAGGGAGCAGGCGGTGCTGTAAGCCTGATTTTAGGTGTACTTACTGCAATTATTTTAGGCGGTATTGTAGCAGCAATTTTTGCTTATTTTATCGGACTTCCTGTATTAAGATTAAAGAGTGACTATCTTGCTATTGCGACTCTCGGCTTTGCGGAAATTATACGAGCTATATTCCAGTGGCAGAAGCTTGGCCCGATAACAAACGGAGCCAATATGATAAATAACATTCCTACTTTTTCAAACTTTAACATAAGGTCGGAAGGTAAGGTTGTGTTTTATCTTTCAAGCTTCGTTCCGGTATTGGTTGCCATGGTTTGTGTCGCAATCATAATACTTCTTATAAACTCATCTTACGGAAGAAGCTTCAAGGCTATAAGAGACGATGAAATTGCGGCAGAGGCAATGGGTATTAACCTTGCAAAGCACAAGATGCTTTCCTTCTGCATTTCCTCTTTCTTTGCAGGTGTGGGCGGTGCTCTTTTTGCAATGTTCACAAACAACGCCCAGGCAAAGCCCTTTACATCGGCGCTTACTTATGAAATACTTCTTATCGTTGTAATCGGAGGTATCGGATCAATATCCGGAAGCTGTATATCTTCTTTCTTGTATGTAGCTTGCAGCGAGTGGTTGTTAAGATTTCTGGATAACGAAACCTTTATCGGAGGATTTAAGGTTCCACTGCTTAAAAACGGATTCCGTATGGTGGTATTCTCGGTTATTATCATGATAGTGGTGCTCTTCTTCAGAAATGGTATTATGGGGTCGAAAGAGCTTACGCTTGATTTGTTCAGAAAGAAAACAAAGAGAGGAGAGAGCACAAAATGAGTAAAAGTGTACTTAAGTTAAGTGACATTACAATGCAGTTCGGCGGTGTTGTTGCGGTAAACAACCTCTCTCTTAACGTAAACGAAAATGAAATAGTTTCTTTAATTGGTCCTAATGGTGCAGGCAAGACAACGGTGTTTAATGTTATCACAGGTGTATATGAGGCTACAAACGGAAGAGTTGAATTTTACGATGAGGTTATGCTTGAAAATAAGCCTCAGGGAAAAATGAAAAAGCTTTATGCCGGAGAAAATAGCGGAAAGTATACAAAATCAATAGTTAAAACTCCCGATAAAATCACAAAGCTCGGTATAGCAAGAACATTCCAGAATATCCGTCTCTGGAAGAGTATGTCGGTATTTGATAATGTTTTAACAGCAAAGCATATGAGAGCAAAACACAACGTGTTTTCTGCAACCTTCAGAACTTCAGCGAAGGAAGAAGCAAGGATGCGCATAGAAACAGAGGCTCTTTTAAAGGAACAGGGACTTTGGGAATTTCGTGATGAATTGGCAACAAGCCTTCCTTACGGTCTCCAGAGAAGGCTTGAGATTGCAAGAGCACTTGCAACTGAGCCGAAGTTATTGCTTCTTGATGAGCCTGCAGCAGGTATGAATCCTCAGGAAACCGAGGAGCTTACTGCATTTATCGGAGAAATAAGAGAAAAATACAATCTTACAATTTTACTTATAGAGCATCACATGAATCTTGTTATGGATATATCCGACAGAATTTATGTTATCGATTTCGGTAAGCTTATCGCAGAGGGTACACCTTCTGAGGTACAGAAGAATGAAAGAGTAATTGATGCATATCTGGGGGTGGGCGACGATGAGTGATTTCCTTAAAATTGAAGGTCTTAAAGTTAACTACGGCGGAATCGAAGCCGTAAAGGGGATTGATATTTCTGTTCCCGAAGGTAAAATTATCACTCTTATCGGTGCAAACGGTGCAGGTAAAAGCACAACCCTTAAAAGCATTGCAGGTCTTGTGAAACCCAGAGAAGGAAAAATTACCTTTATGGGTGAGGATATCACCGGGAAAAATCCTACGGATATTGTGTCAAAACACATCACACTCGTTCCTGAGGGCAGAAGAATTTTCCCTGACCTTACTGTAAAAGAAAACTTAAAAATCGGTGCATATTTAAGAAAAGACAAGCTTGATTCAGATTTTGAATATGTATACAGTCTTTTCCCCCGTCTTAAGGAGAGAGAATGGCAGGCAGGCGGAACGCTTTCCGGCGGTGAGCAGCAGATGCTCGCGGTTGGCCGTGCGCTTATGAGCCGTCCTAAGCTTATCATGATGGATGAGCCTTCGCTTGGTCTTGCGCCCTTGGTTGTACAGAGTATATTTGAAATCATCAGAGAAATTAACAAAGAAGGAATAACTGTTCTTTTAATTGAGCAGAATGCAAATATGGCTCTTCAGACAGCTGACTTTGCGTATGTACTTGAGACAGGTGTAATAACAAAGGTTGGCACAGGGGCTGAACTTTTAGCTGATGAAAGCATAAAGGAAGCATACTTAGGTAAGAGTAAATAAAATTTAGGCTATCCGGATTTTTGTTCGGATAGCTTCGGCATATAACGGAATATGAAAGGATAGTGACATAAATGAAAAGAGATTTTGTGAGAAGCATTTACGAAGATACCGCTTCTTTTGCAGGAAAGGAAGTAGTGATAGGCGGCTGGATAAGAAACATCCGTGACAGCAAAGAATTCGGATTTATCGACCTTAACGACGGCAGCTGCTTCAAGAGCATACAGGTTGTTTTTGAAAGACAGAAAATCAGTAACTACGATGAAATTGCATCCCTTAATATCGGCGCATCCGTCGTTGTAAAGGGTATTATTGCACTTACACCTGAAATGAAACAGCCCTTCGAGCTTAAGGCAACGGAGATAGAAGTAGAAGGTCTTTCTACGCCCGATTACCCCATTCAGAACAAGAGACACAGCCTTGAATTTTTAAGAGAGCAGGCTTATCTTCGTCCCAGAACAAATTTGTTCTCTGCAGTATTCAGAGTAAGAAGTGAGGTTGCTTATGCGATTCATTCCTTCTTCCACGACAGAGGTTTTGTATATGTTCATACTCCTCTTATCACAGGTTCTGACTGTGAGGGAGCAGGTGAAATGTTCAGAGTAACAACCATGGACATGGAAAATCCCCCAAAGACAGAGGACGGTAAAATCGACTGGTCCAAGGACTTCTTCGGAAGAAGCACAAACCTTACGGTGTCAGGTCAGCTTGAAGGCGAAACCTATGCTCTTGCGTACGGTAAAATTTACACCTTCGGTCCCACATTCCGTTCAGAAAACTCTAATACAGCACGTCATGCTGCTGAGTTCTGGATGATCGAGCCCGAAATTGCCTTTGCCGATCTTGACGACAATATGCAGCTTGCATGGGATATGATTCAATATATAATCAAGCACGTACTTACAAATTGCAAGCAGGAACTTGAATTCTTCAACAGTTTTGTTGATAAAACTCTTTTAGACAGACTTAACGACCTTGCTAAGAGCACTTACAAAAAGGTTACCTATACAGAAGCAGTTGAGCTTCTTAAGAAGAGCGGTGAAAAGTTCAGCTATCCTGTTGAGTGGGGTTGCGACCTTCAGACAGAACACGAGAGATATCTTACAGAGCAAATTTTCAAGAGCCCTGTATTCGTTATCGACTATCCGAAGGAAATCAAGTCCTTCTATATGCGTCTTAACGACGACGGCAAGACTGTTGCGGCTATGGATATGCTGGTTCCCGGTGTTGGTGAAATCATCGGAGGAAGCCAGAGGGAAGAGAGAATTGACATTCTTTTAGAGAGAATGGCAGAGCTCGGGCTTAAGGAAGAGGATTACTGGTGGTATGTAAATCTTCGTCGCTACGGCGGAACAAAGCACGCAGGCTACGGTCTCGGCTTTGAGAGAATCATTATGTACCTTACAGGTGTTTCCAACATCCGTGACGTAATTCCTTATCCCAGAACAGTGGGAAACGCAGAATATTAATATAAAACTCCCCTGTGCATACAGGGGAGTTATACTCTTTTTTGGAGGATTTTATGTATAAGAAAGTGCTTTTTGGAATAGCAATTTTACTGTGCTGTCTGGCGCTGCTTAGCCCTTCTTTCGCGAAAACTGATGTTTATTTAAGCTTACAGATAGATAATCCGATGATGACGGTGAATGGAGAAGAAACAGAGGTTGATGCAGGAAGAGGGACAGCGCCATTAATAATAGATGGAAGAACACTGCTTCCGGTCCGTGCTGTAATCGAGGCTTTTGGAGGAGCGGTTACATGGGACAGTGAGACATCTTCGGTATTGCTGACTGTAGGCGAAGATAGCGCTATACTAAGGATAAACAGTAACGTTGCATATATTAACGGCGAAGAATATATGCTTGATGTGACACCGTGCATTGTTAATGAAAGAACAATGCTTCCTATTCGCTTTATTGCTGAATGCTTCGGCTTTGGAATTGCATGGGACGGCGAAAACAGAAAGGTGTATGTTATAAAGGATGTTTTTACGAAAGAAGAATATGAGAGATTTTATAATCTTCTGCCTGATTATAGCGGCGAAGCATATGCGGTTATAAATGAGAATGTTCCGTTTTTTGAAGATTATGAGTTAATTGGCGTTCCGTTTGAATATTATAGCCCGCTGGACAGTCTTGGGAGATGTGGCTTAACATTGGCTTCTCTGGATGAGGACATGATGCCGACAGAAGAGAGAAAAAGCATTTCTTCCGTGAGTCCTTCAGGCTGGATAAACAAAGCATATGATTTTGTTCCCGGAGGCTACATCTATAACAGGTGCCATCTTATAGGATATCAGCTTACGGGAGAAAATGCAAATGAGCGTAATCTTATTACGGGAACGAGATATCTTAATATAGAAGGTATGCTTGATTTTGAAAATGCTGTTGCAGACTATGTGAGAAACAGCGAAAGCCGAGTGATGTACAGGGTAACTCCGGTGTTTTTGGAAGATAATATGGTAGCGCACGGTGTTTTAATTGAGGCTGCTATAATTGATGCAGTGGTAAAAGAATTTGAGGCAAGCGGTGATGTATTGCCGGAATATGGCGCTCCTCAGGAAATTTATAAAGAGCTGACAGAATTTCCGGAGCAGGATGAAGGCAATGTGGAAGCTGCGGAAGTTACTGAAACCACAGAAATTGCGGTTGATACGGAGCTTGTAGAAGTGCAGGAAGAGAATGAGGGAGAGAAAGTATTTTCCGTGTGTGTATTCTGTTATAATGTTCAGCCGGGAATAATGATCGATTACAAAACCGGGGAGAGCAGATGCGCAGAAAAAGGAGAGGATATTTATTCTTTAGGAACATTTGAAAAAGGAAAGGATGTAACTGATGAGGCGGCAGAGGATGCTCCTTTGATTTATCGGACTCCTGCAGGAGAAAGATATCATTTTGATGCTGAATGCGGCGGAAATAACAGCTATGAGTGTACCTGGGAAGATGCGATAGAAGCAGGACTTACCCCGTGCGGAAAATGCGCAAAAGAAAAATCGTCGGACGAGTTAATGTCCGACGATTTTTGATTAAAGCTCAATCCAGCGGTTTTCCTCCGATGATTTAAGAAGGGAATCCAGTATTTTCTGACTTCGGAGACCGTCCTTTACTGTGGGAAGATAGGGACAGTCTTTGCCTTCTACCATATTTATGAACATCTGCTCCTGAGTTATTCTGTACTTTGCGGGAACCGATACCGTGTGCATGCTCTCGCATTCACGGTCGATATCTCCGATGCAGACGTTTAATATATCGGGGTTGTTCAGATTGAAGGAGATTACGCCCTCTGTGCCGTAAACGTCGTATTTAATTGTATTGCCGTGACCGAGAGCGCAACGGGTTACTGTAAATACTCCTGCGGCGCCGTTTTCAAACTCTGCAAGGAAGTTGCAGTAGTCATCTGTCTCAACGGGAGCGATTTCTTCAGAGTCCAGCTTCTTTCTTTCCTTAACAACGATTCCTGTTTTAGCGGAAACTTTTTTCATATCTCCGATTAAAAATTCTGCCATATCAATTAAGTGAACACCTAAATCGCCGAGCACTCCTGTTCCGGCATATTCCTTGATAAAGCGCCATTCAAGGCGTCTGCCTTCTATGAAAGCGGAGGATTTTAAGTATTCAACATTTACGCTGATGATGTCGCCGAGCAGCCCTTTTTTCATTATTTCCTTGGCGTATCTTACTGCGGGCATAAAGCGATAGGTAAAGCACATCATATTGGGAACGGGATTTTCCTCTAATGCTGCCTTTAACGGCTGTGCTTTATCGAGGTTTACGGAAAGGGGTTTTTCTACATTTACAGGCTTGCCTGCTTTTACTACATCGACTGCAATCGGTACGTGAAGATGGTTAGGGGTACATATTTCAACCGCGTCAACCTCATTGGAGGCAATTAAGTCGCGGTAATCTGTAAATCTTAAATGTTCTGGGATGCCAAGCTTATCACCTGTTGCTTTCAATGCTTTTTCGTTTATATCACAGATAGCTGTGATTTTTCCGCCTGATGATTTCTGGATTTCGGGAATGTGTCTGCCATTGGCGATGCCGCCAACGCCTATTATGCCTATTCTTACCATAATTGTGCCTCCTTATTTTATATATGTATGCTTTTTGAGACTTTCGTCCTGACCTTCAAATTTGTCTTTGACATTCTCAAGTGCTTCAAAGTGACCTAAAGTGGGAACGGGACCTTCAGAAGGCTTTGCCCACTCGATGGCATTTTTCAGAATCTGTGTGATATCTTCTCTGTAGAAGGTGGGGTATTCCTCGTGGCCGGGACGGAAATAGAATATCTTGCCGAGGCCTCTCTTATAGCAGCATCCGCTTCTGAAAACCTCGCCTCCTGAGAACCAGCTTATGAATATCAGCTCGTCTGGCGTAGGAATTTCAAATCTTTCGCCATAAGTTTCTTCCATAGGAAGCTCAATGTATTCGGGGAGATTTCTGCAGA